>JBBIUD010000031.1:0-11134 GCA_037440485.1 Chlorobiota bacterium | reverse complement strand
ACGCCCCGCCTTTACGGGCTACTTTGATCGCCTGGATTTCCGTGCGGATTTCTTGTGCTAAGCGGCGAAGTTCTTGCAGTCCCTTTCGCAGTCGAGTTCCGGCTGCGTTTTTGCCTTTAGCATAGAACTTTTCGAAGTCATCTTTCATGGCTTCGATCTGTTGGAGCAGTTCGGTATAGCGATCGGCACTCATGGGTACAAAATCCAATTAGGTGAAACATCATCGAATCAGTACGAACGGGGCAGTAGCGCTACCGCGCTCGGTTCGGACAATCGCAAAATACGGTCCATTGCTCCAACTACCGTCGAGCTGAATGTGGATGCGATCATGGAGTGGATAGATGCCAGCCGGTAACACAGTCGTAATGGTACGACCGAGCACGTCGGTGATGTACACACTCATGGTGCCAGAATCCGGCACAGAGTACTCGAGCGTCAATTGATCGCTGGTGATTGGACTGGGGAGAACACTGATGCCGATAGTGTGTTCTGATGGGTGCGGTGGCGTCACACCGAGAAGTTGCTGTGCAGTCTGACGTGCTCGCTCGGCAGCAGAGCGGAGATCGGCAAGGTTTCGCCCGGCGAAGATGCTGAAGACAATTTGCTCAGTTGCGCCTGGTTCCATGCGGAACGGACCGGCTGCAATCACTGCCGATGCATCGGTGACACTGCTTTGCACTCGGGCTATGCCGCTTGAAATTGTGAGCCATTTTTCGGCTTTTGTGTAGCCGTCATAAACGCCTGGATTTGTGCTTGTATTGCCATCGTTATCCATCATGAATGCATTCGGTGTGTGAGCCGAAACAATTTGCATTCCGACGTACGGCAGTGAGGTGTCGCGTGTGTTGTACGAGTAGTAGAAGTTGTCCTGCTGGCTCCAGATGGCGATGTCGTTCTGTCCGGAGGGTCCGATGTCCCAGTCGGCGTAGATGCCGCAGTACATGGCATCAATTGCCTGTTGATTGCGATTGGTCAGTTGATAGGCGCTGAGCGCAAAGTCGCGCTTTCCGTCTTCGTTGAACACATAGACACGCTGAGAAATGCTCACGTTGGCTTGGTTTGCTGCTCCTTCGTCGGCGTAGGTAGTTGTGACGACCTGCGAATTATTCGAGGCGATGGTTTGGAGTGCGGTTGGGATGTTCATTTGAAAGTCGGTGTTCTGAGCAGAGCCGGAGTTTTCGTTCCGAACCACATCAGAGAGGCGGTTGTCGCTGTACCCAACGATAAGACCAGCTTCGAACAAGACGCTGGGACTGTTCTTGTATCGAAAACCTTCGCCCTGCGTGTTGGTCGGATAGTCGTTGTACGCAAAATTGCCGGTGCTGTTGACGGTCAAAACAAGGTCGCCATTCCGAAGAGTTCGGTAGGTGGGCATTATGACGAAGTTGATAACGCCACCGCCGATGGTTGCTGTGCCTTCCATGACGATCACCTGGCAGGTCAGGATGTAGTTCGGTGATGCATTGGCAGGGATAGTCAGTCGGAACGCATTGGGGGTAGTGAGCACTGTATTGGTGCTCATTTGACCGAGCGCGAGCACAGAATCACTGAAAACGTAAATGCTCGAACCGATGCCGACAGGGCGGATAACCGCTGTTGCATTCGAAACGGGTGTGAGCAAGTTGCGGAAGGTTGGGACGATGCTCAGCGTGTTACCTGGCTCGAACACGCCGTCGCCGTCATCGTCGCTGATGCTGGCGGAGACTAACTCGACGTACTTTGGATTTGCTTCGGTGACGGCGCGGAGTGCGTTGACTCGTCCAGTGCCGAGTTTACCCATCCAGGCGCGGTTTCGGTTACCGGTGACTTGATCAATTGGGTCAGCAGTTGCTTTCAGTCGTGCAATGATTTGCCCTGGGCTGAGCGAGGGATACTTCGCTTTGACCAATGCTGCAACGCCAGCAACGATGGGCGATGCCATGGAGGTACCGTCGGCAGTGCCATAGCTATTCCCAGGGTATGTTGCCAGGATCGAAACTCCCGGTGCACTAATTCCAACCGAGCGATGGTAGCTGCTGAACGATGCCCGCGCATCAGTTGGTCCGGTTGCTGCAACCGAAATAACGCCGTTGTATCCACCCGGAAAAATTTGCTCCTCAGCGCCACCATTGCCAGCAGCGGTAACGATAACACTACCGAGTGATATGGCTGTATTGATCACCTCCTGCTCGGCTTGCGATGCTGTGCCGCCACCCCACGAACAATTGATGACGCTTGCGCCCATAGCGGCAGCGTAGGCAATACCTTCATAGCCGTTGATGATGCTCGGTGCAACCGGTGAATCGCTTGCACACTTGACCGGCAGAATTTGTGCACGGTTTGAAACGCCGGCGACTCCGCGAACATTGTTGACCTGCGCTGCTGCAGTACCGGCTACGTGTGTACCGTGAAGGTTGCCAGGCTGGGGGTTATTGTCGTTTAGTCCGAAATCCCAGCCGTGCCAGTCGTCCACAAAGCCATTACCATCGTCATCAATGCCGTTGGAGCGTTTGTCGCGACCTTGTACATCGGTGCCACTTTCGCCCGGGTTTGTGAAGATGACGTTCGTTAGATCCTCGTGGGTGAAATCCACACCTGTATCCACAATTGCGATGAGTACCGGTGCAGCGGTCGAGGGAATCGAATCCCAAGCATCGGGGGCTTTGATACGGCTCAGGTGGTATTGCTGGGCAAACAAGCTATCGTTGGGAAGGAAAAACACCCGACGCTCCGGAAGCGGTTCAGCGTACTCGAAGGCGGGATGTCGCGAAAGTTTGCGTGCCAGTAGTTGAACATCTAATTGGCTGGAAAGCTCGATGATAGCAATCCGTTCCAGTGCGGCAAGTGGACTGCCACTGCTGCGAGCGGAATACTGTCCCATCCGGCGTGCTAACGCTTGAAGTACCGCATCGCGGAGATATGGACGGCTCCGATGGGGACCGACTATAGGCTCCAGAAGAGGAATAGTCCCACTGCGACCGGACGAGCGCCATTGCACAAATGCCGGATCATCGGCGCGAAACTTGACAACCAGAGTGCCGGGGATGACGTCCCCTGCAGCAGAAGCAGACACTCCCACCAATGCCAGTGCAAAGGCAACAAAAACACGAAGAGTAAACATGTTTCGAACCGTGGTATTGTGAACGTGGCAGCAAAATAACAGTTCGTGCGCGAAAAGTAACAGAACGAAGCCTGCATTTTTGCACGCCGATATTCCTGGAACGCAAACGATGGATCCATTCGATCATCACTTTGAACGCCTCTACCAAAGCCTTGCCATTTCAGCACAGTCATCGCGTGCAGCCATGGTAGCGCGCGCAGTTGCTGCACGCGGAGCGTATGGCTCACTGCCGGATAGCGAGTATCGTTTGCGTTGGGGAATTGACGAAGCTGCGCTGTTGATGGTTCGGTCGGCAATCGAATCTGCGTTAGCAGTGCGCCAGCGAGCTTATGCACCATATAGTCGCTTTCGTGTTGGAGCTGCGGTGCTGGATGCAAGTGGGAATGTCTGGCGCGGTGTCAACGTAGAAAATGCCAGCTATGGGCTGACCCTCTGTGCTGAACGTGCTGCGCTTGCTGCAGCACGGGCTGATGGAGCTGACGATGTCCTTTTGGTGTGCATCGTTGCTGATACCCAGGAACCGATTTCTCCGTGCGGTGCATGTCGGCAGTGGCTTGCCGAGCTTACACCGCATGCGATCGTTGCAATGCTGAGTGTCCATGGAAGCGAACGGTGGGTTCCTGCCGCGGAGTTGTTGCCGCTGGCATTTTCCCAGAATGCGTTCCACTCTGGCGCTGAAAGCTAATGCCGCGAAAATGCGTCTATGATCCGCTTGCAGAGTTGATCGCTCACTATGCTGACACGCAGCAGCAGTCGGCTGGTCCACAGCAGGAAGACCTGCCGATTGAAAAACGCCTGACAGAGCGAATCATCCGTGGGGATCGCCTCGGACTTGAGCGTGATCTCGACCTGGCGTTACAACAGTACTCGGCGTTGGAGATCATCAACAGGTTTTTGCTCGAGGGCATGCGTATCGTCGGCGAGCTTTTCGGGAGTGGACAAATGCAGTTGCCATTCGTTCTGCAGGCTGCCGAGGTGATGAAAGCCGCCGTTGCCTACCTTGAGCCACACATGGAGCGCGTTGCTGATGCAACCACCAAAGGAACGATCGTACTGGCAACGGTCAAAGGTGACGTCCACGACATTGGGAAAAATCTTGTGGATATTATCCTCACCAACAATGGCTATCGGGTTGTCAATCTCGGAATCAAGGTACCGCTCGAGCAGATGCTCAAAGCTGCTGCCGAGCATAATGCCGATGCGATTGGCATGAGTGGATTGTTGGTCAAGTCCACTGCCGTCATGAAGGAAAACCTCGAGGCAATGGAGGCGCGTGGTATTCGCATACCAGTTGTGCTCGGTGGTGCTGCTCTCACTCGGCGGTTCGTTGAACATGACTTGCGGCAGATTTACAGTGGGGTGCTCGCTTACGCCCAAGATGCTTTTGATGGTCTGCGCTTTATGGAGGAGCTTCGCCGCACACCGCCGCAGCACGTGTCTCAACCGACAACGTCGCTGGAGCTATCGTTGCACTTGCAGCAGACCCAAGATGATCACGCAGACGACAACCATGAACACACGCAAGTTGAACAAGCAGGTCACCAGCTCTTGCGGCGGCGGTCGTCTGTACGGACAGATGTGCCAATCCCTATTCCGCCGTTCTGGGGGTCGCGTGTTGTCAGGGACGTGCCCCTTGAGCATGTCTTTGCCTACATCAACGAAAATGCACTCTTCCGTGGGCAGTGGCAATTTCGGCGTGGTCGCCGCAGCGAGGAAGAATTCGCCAAGCTAATCGAACGCGAAGCTCGGCCTGCCTACAATGCACTCAAACTGCTCTGCAAACGAGAACGGCTGCTGCAACCAATGGTCGTCTATGGCTACTTCCCCTGCCAAAGCGATGGCGATGATGTGGTCGTCTATCGTCCAGTGCAGCGCAGCGGAGCGGCACTGTATGCGCAGTGGGATGAACTTCCGCGCGAGCAACTGCGTGCTGGCAGCATCGAGCTTTGCCCGTGGGTACGGTTTCGGTTCCCTCGTCAGCGCAGTGGAAAATATCTCTGCATCGCCGACTTCTTCCGTCCGGTCCAATCGCAAGAGTTCGATGTTATCGCATTCCATGTCGTCACAATCGGTGATCGCGCGACGCCGTATGCACGCTCGTTGTTCGAAGAAGGGAAGTATCGAGAGTACCTGTTTTTTCATGGCTTGAGCGTCGAAAGTGCTGAAGGGTTAGCAGAGTATTGGCATAAAGTCATTCGCACCGAACTGGGGATAGCTGGTCGTGATGCTCCTGATTTGAAACAGCTCTTCGTTCAGGGTTATCAAGGCTCTCGGTATTCGTTTGGTTACCCAGCGTGTCCCAATCTCGAAGATCAAGCGCTCATCATGGAATTGCTCCGCCCGGAGCGAATTGGGGTGACGCTGACCGAAGAGTATGAACTGGTGCCCGAGCAGAGCACCAGTGCATTGATTTGTCATCATCCCGAAGCGCGGTACTTCAACGTACGCTAACAGCGACGGCGTAATTTCGCTGCCGTTTGTTTATTCACGTACTCATCAAGCGTTACGAATGCAACTAAAAGGTTCAACTGTTCTGGTGCTGGGTGGTTGGGGCTTGGTTGGCTCTGCGATCATCCAGCGATTGATGCGCTACGAGCCAGCTCGTGTGATTGTCACCTCGCTCCGTCGAGACGAAGCCGAAGAAGCCGTCGAGCAGCTCCGCCGCCAATATTCCCTGCTCCCGGATGAGACCTTTGTTCCCTGGTGGGGAAACATTTTCGTTCGGACAGAGTGGAAGGACCTTAGCCGTCAGGAATTGTTAGCCGATCCTGAGCGACGGCGACAGTTGGTTGACGATACGCTCGGAGAATTGAACGATGCGGTTCTTCGCCGCCAAGCGCTTTATGATTTGCTCATGACCTACCAACCGGACGCAGTAATTGACTGCATCAACACGGCAACCGCGATCGCCTACCAGGACATCTACACGGCTGGAGTGCAGCTTGCGCGCACGGTTGCGGCTGGAATGAATCCATCGCCTGATGAGATTGAACACCTGCTAGCGAGTTTGTACATACCGCAGCTTGTACGGCACATTCAAATTCTCCACCACTCGCTTCGCGAAGCTAAAGTCCAGGTGTACCTCAAGGTCGGCACCAGCGGAACAGGAGGTATGGGACTCAACATACCCTTTACGCACAGTGAAGAACGTCCGTCGCGTGTGCTGCTCTCGAAAGCTGCGGTTGCCGGTGCACAGTCGCTGTTGCTGTTTCTGATGGCACGAACGCCCGATGGTCCGGTTGTCAAAGAAGTCAAACCCAGTGCTGCTATCGGGTGGAAGCGCATCGGCTACGGTCCAATTGTTCGGCGTGGCACGCGCATCGAGCGATGCGATATGCCAATTGACCATGCGCATCGTTGCGAAGGTGTCTTCGATTCTTCCATGCGCGATGGAGTTATTCAGTTAGGTATTCCGCTGGAATCGGTTTTTATTGACACTGGGGAAAATGGAATCTTCGGTCGTGCTGAGTTCGAAACAGTTACAACCGTTGGGTTGATGGAGATGGTGACCCCGGAGGAAATTGCTCATGTCGTCATCGAGGAACTCCGTGGAGCAGCGACGGGACGGGAAATCGTTCAAGCGCTCGACGGAAGCGTCATGGGTCCGACCTACCGAGCGGGCGCACTCCGTGAGCGGGCGTTGACACAGCTCCGCGCGTTAGAAGCAAAACACAACAACACCAGCATCGGTTTTGAGTTGCTCGGTCCGCCACGACTGACCAAGCTGCTGTACGAGGCAGCAATTCTGCGAGCAATTGCAGGTTCGATCCGATCGGTTGCTAGAGCGACTCCCGAGACACTGGCTCAGCAGGCTGAGCACTTTATTTCAGCAGATGCAGACTTTCGTTCAACCGTGTTATCAGTTGGCTTGCCGATTCTGCTCAGCGATGGCGTGCGGTATTTGCGTGGTGCTGATGTGCTGATTCCATCGCCATCGTCACTCGACCGTAGAATGACTCCTGAAAATATCGAGCGATGGTGTCATGATGGGTGGATAGACCTTCGCCCGTCAAACTGGCAACAGTGGATCAATCGTTGCCAGACACTGATGGAGCGAACAAGTCGTGACACCACCGACACCAGCTCGCGTGCAGAATTCACCGCCGATTATTGGGATAATTTCGAGACAATCAACGAAGGGAAACTCGCTGCATACATTCTCTACGCGGAAGAAGGCGGTGGGCGAACAAAACGCTAAGGTGCGGCTTGCGATCTTTGGTTCCGGTCGTGGCTCGACTGCCCGAGCTATTCTGGAGTATGCTCGCCAGCGTGACTGTTCGTACCAGGCAGCAGTGATTATCACGAATCGTTCGGCGGCAGGAATACTGGATGTCGCAGCTGAATTTGGCGTTGAATCTGTGGTCATTGCCCCACAAGATTTTCCCACTCATCAGGCGTACACTGCAAATCTACTCCGAGTGCTTGAGCAGGCGCACGTCGAATTCATTGCATTAGCCGGATACCTGTTGAAAATATCCGAGGATGTGATCTCGCGATATCGAGGGAGAATAGTCAACATTCATCCTGCGCTCTTGCCAAGGTTCGGGGGAAAAGGGATGTACGGCATCCATGTACATCGTGCCGTCATTGCAGCAGGAGAGCGATGTTCGGGAGCAACTGTTCACTTTGTCACCGAAGAGTATGATAGCGGACCCATCATTGAGCAAGTTCGGATTGCAATTCGCCCGGACGATAGCCCTGAAACGTTGATGGTGCGCGTTCAAAATGCGGAGCGATGGTTCTATCCGCGTGTGCTCGACCGATGCTGCCGAAGGTTACATGCGCAGCAATTCTGAAAAAAGTTTTGGTTGTAACGATTTTTTTTTGCATTTTTACGCCCAGAAGCTATGCAGTGGTTAATCTCAGTCATCTGGCGACCCTTTGCGGTTGACCTGGTGATGTTGAGAGCGGCGCAGAGTGATACGGATGAAACAAATTTCCGTGCGTCTGCATTACTTTTGCGCAACACAAACCACGAACACTTTGCATGCAATTGTTTAGTGTCATGTTCCACAATTCCCATGAGGGTACCATGCGGTACACATTGATTCTTGCTGGAGTGTTGCTTGCGGCAGCGGGGTTTGCCTATGCAAGTGGTGATGGCAAAGGCAACCAGGAGCTCCGCCGCAGCGTTGTCGGTAAATTCACTAATAACGGTTCATATCCGCAACCATTCCCGATCCGTCTGCAGGATAATCCTAATTCCAATCCGGCAGTCAAGAATACCGTTGCTCCAACGGTTTCGACGGGGTACTACATTGTTGATAGCGATGACAATGCAGACCCAGCCTGGAAGAACTATCCGTTCCTATTCCCCAATAATGAACTCGATCTCAACTACCAGCCCACGACGTGGCGGCAAGTTGTGACTGGTGCTCATCAATTCGATGAGAGCTACTGGATCGGACACCCTGAAGGAAAGCCATTCTTCCAAAACCCAGCGACAAAGACTTCGCAACTTCCGTATGGGACTGACTCGACAGATAATGCTTTTGCAGGTCCGATCCCAATCGGTTTCCCGTTCTACTTCAATGGTATACGATATGACAGCTTCTACGTTTCGACCAACGGCATTATTGCGCTGAGCAACCGTCGCTACTTCTATGACGAAAGCGGGCAACGCGTCGAGCGGGAAATTGCACCGGGAGTGTACTCGTATTATGATCCACAGCGGGAAGACACACGTCCAGCCCAAGGCTCAAGCGGTGCTAACGATCCAACACCCGATGATTATGGGTATCGCTGCATCGCACTCGGTAAAACTCCGGGGACGGGCACGATCACCGAAAGCAGTGCGAATGCACAAGATGGCATTCGCAATCCGAACAACAAATGGTCGGGAGGTAATGGGGTCAATAGTGTAGCGAACTTTGTCAATCAACCTCCATTGATTCTTCCATGTTGGGGCGATTTGCAGCTATCGGTCTATAACCCTCAAGGAAATTACATTGATGATTTTGGCAAAGTGTACTACAAGCGCTCGATCAGTGGTGACCGTCTCATTATCTGGTATCAGAATCTAACACCTCGAGGAACATGGACCTTCTACCGAGGAGGGGCATCGCAGGGCACAACAACCTACAATGCTAACATCCGCCCTGGGGACCGGAATTTTATTTCTGCAAGTGTTGCTGTCATTTTGAACCGCTCGGACTCTTCGATTCATGTGGTATTTACCAACTTCCAGGGAATAGCATTCGACAATTTCAACCGTCCCTACACGGCTGCACAAATGTTCCGCAACAATACGACCCTGGCGGTCCGTGGGCAAGCGCGACATAACACCTACAACTCGCTCGATGGTAGCTCAAGTGCTACGACAACGCGCTACACGCAGTTTACGATGTACTACACGCAAGGTGCAGCGTCGTATAATCCGCAAGTTTTTGTTTCTGGAACGGGTCTGCAGGATAACGGCACCCCAGCAACGGGGCTTGTCGTACAGTTCAAGCAATGGAAGAACACGCTGCGAGCAGTAACAACCGAGTACCGCGTCAAACCACGCGATCCTAACCAACCAGCAGATTACACAGTTGTGGTTCCATCGCAAAACGTCAATAACTTCGAGATCCTTGCGGGAGATGAGCGCTTGGGTGGTATCCAACCGATCGCCATCTTCCAAAATCTTTCGAATGATATTCAAGGACCGCTGGGCGTCAACTATCAACCACAGAATGTGAAATTCAGCGCCCGATTCCGGATTGTCAATGATGCAACCGGACGCGTTGTTTATAATCGTTTGGTGCGCGTCAACTCGTTCTACAGCGACAACAGCAACTGGACAATCGGAGGATATCGGCTCGGCACGATCCAAGTGTCAGGAAACAACCCACCGGTCTTTACACCAATTAGTCCCGCTCCGGCTCTCAACGGCGTTCCACCGTATGCATATGTTCAGGTTCAATTCCCACCATTTGAGCCAAACGAATTTATTGACGATCAAATCGGACGCTTTACCGCGTATGTGATTGCTGTTCCTGTGGACTCCAACAACATCGGCTACAAGGATATGTGGCCGTTCGATGACACGGTGGCATTCCGTCTGTTTGTGATTCGACGTCTTACGCAGCTCAACGAAGACATTCGCGAGTATCATGTCGTTGGAGGTTCAGCTATCCCGTCAGTTCTTAAGTTCGTTAGCATCGGTGCAGAAGTTGTAGATGGCAATGAGTCCACGAACAACCCACCACCGCCACGAGGTGAATTTGCAGCAGCGAATAATCAATTCTTCCGGCTCAATACTCCGGTAATTCGTCTTGATCGAATCATTGATGGTGTCAATGCAAGTCCGGAACCAGGCGGTGATGAGCTGCGAACTTTCCCGATAGACTTGCGTGACAGAAAAGGTGCTGTGCTATCGTTTGCGTACCATCGCGCTGTAAAAGCAGTTGATTATCCACGAGCGTGGGCGGATTCACGAATGCTTGGTCCCGAGCCGCGTGTGGCATATTTTGATCAGGGTCCGACCGGTGGTATTGTGGCACCGGGTAACACTGCTGATGACTATCAGGACGTATTGCGCGTGGAAATTGCACGTCCCAGCCGTGATCAGATCAATAACATCGTTGTCTCGCAAGTTCCAGGTGCTCCGGCATTCGAGTGGAACTGGCATCCCAAGTGTTGCGGTCAGGCAGCGATAACTGATAACCCAGCGTGGAGCATTTGGGGTGGTGGTGGCTTCCGCCGCGGTTTCCATCCAGTGGATAAAGACACTCCATTAACTCGTGCGCAAGGACTCAACGTTGATCCATTCGATGACGGTAAAGATTTCGAGTGGCGCAAGGTTTATATCCCGATTCCCGACACATTTATCAACGCTCCCAATGAAGGTGCCAAGAATTTACGCTTCCGTTTCCGAGTTATGGCGCGAACGCATGCATGGTTAGGCGGTCCCGATGATGACGAAGACCCATTCTTCATCAAAAATATCCGCATTCTCTTCCCAACCGAAGTGACCGATCTGGAAGTGATCAGCGTAACGGCAACATGGCCATACCGCGTCACACCGGCAAGCCAGGCACAGCGAATTCCAAT
>JBBIUD010000030.1:0-11318 GCA_037440485.1 Chlorobiota bacterium | reverse complement strand
ATACGATCTAACGTGGCACACGCTTTCAAACTCCCATTGCCGCCGCAAACGAAAAGATAGTCGAAGTGATTGTCATCGAGATTGATCGCGACTTGGCGCTGGAGGTCTGGATTTGTCGCAAGTTCGGGAACACGAACGGTGCCTAAAATCGTCCCGCCCTGGAATGCAATACCAGCAACATCGAGCTTCCCAATACGCCGGTATTCGTTCGTGATCAAGCCTTTCCACCCATCAACCACTCCCCAGACAGACGTTTCCGGACGAATATTGAGCGAACACCGAACAACACTCCGAATAAAAGCGTTCATACCAGAGCTATCGCCTCCACCAGTGAGAAGAGCAAATTTCATCGCATGCACAATGGTATGGAACACGCTCCAGCTCTTCTTTGCGGCATCTGACGGGGCATTGGGAAAATGTTGACAACGGCTGTACGACCAACAGACTCTATCGCAACACCTGCAATGGAATGCTCACCACCGTCGTCGCACTTTGCACAATGACACGGTAAGCACCAACGGGTAATTCTGTCACCGGCAGTGTTGCAGGGCTGGATTGTAACCGCGTCTGCCGAACAGTACGACCAAGCATGTCAACAATCTGAACCTGCGCACCGACAGCCGCATGCACCTGCACATGCTCACCAGCTGGGTTAGGCGATACAAACACTCGATCGTGCGACTCATCAACCGAGAGGACATTAGCATCGAAGGTGACATCGAAACTGATGTAGTCGCTCAGGTTGGCGATGTTGAATATCGTCACGCCAATGACCGATTGTCCGCTATACCCTTGTGTGTCGAACTGAAGCTTAAAGGTGTGGTCTTCCTGTCCTGGTTGGAGTGTCACGTAGCCTTGCTGGTCAGCTTCGGTGACAAAGGTTGGATAGCATGCTTGCCCACTGCAGAAATTGACACGGTGGTTTGGGTCTTTTCGGCTAGTGTCCATACGGACGCTGAAGGTGACCGTTTCGGCAGACACGTTCTTGACCGATATGTAAGCATCTTTCCAGCCCCCGGGCTCAATTTGAAACACCAGCGGTTGCCCTTCAACCAATTGGAACGACACATTCTGAATCTGCGGGAATGGCCAGCGCTTCAGACACGGACAGCAACCATTTTTCGACGGAACGATGCGGATTGCATGCTTGCTACTTACCGTGTGCACACCGGTTTGATTGGTTTGCGAAAGCACCTGTTGACCCCACATCCCAACAGCAAGAGCAACGACAGCACAAAGACTGCGTTTCATAAGTTTGCCTCCAGATGTTCGACACATTCAAAACTACAACACGTGAACAAAAAAACAATGCGCCCACTGCGTCTCATGGTGCTGACAATTGTGCTGATGTGCATCGCTGGTGTGCCGATGCTCAAGGCACAAGACACAACCGCAGTCCAGCGATTACCCTACGTTTCACTCAAGAAACTCGACGGTACTCCCATTACAACCAGTGATCTCATCGCCAACGCAACCGGACCAATCGTGCTCGATTTTTGGGCTACATGGTGCAAGCCGTGCATTCAGGAGCTGACATCCCTTGCCGAACTTTATCCAGAGTGGCATAAACAAACCGGTGTTCGCATCATTGCTATTTCAATTGACGATGCCCGCAACAGCAAAAAAGTTACTCCTTTTGTCCGCGGGCGACGCTGGGAATTCGAGGTCTATCTCGACGAAAACGCCGACCTCAAGCGCGCACTCAATGTCAACGAAATTCCCCACACATTTGTGCTCAACCGCCGCGGGGAGATCATCTACCAACACAAATCCTATGCACCGGGAGATGAGGACTTGCTGTGGGACGCAATCAAGAAAGCCGCAGAATGAATCGAGCGATTGGACTGTTCGCACTCGCACTGTTTTTGACCATTGATGCTACTGCCCAGCTACCGCAAGGGTGGCGTGCAGACTTGCAAGTGGACGCGCAGTCATACACACCGGACTCCCTCATCAACGCTCCCGTCGTCCGGGAAAAAGTTCTTGCGCAATCGTTTTTCAACGTGCTCTACTCGAACGAGCATCTGCGGCTCGGCTTTCGCTACGAAGCCTACTTCAATCCGCTACTCGGTATTGATCCACGCTACCAAGGCAATGGCATACCGTACCGATTTGTGCAGTACCTAAGCGATCGCTTCGACATCACCGTCGGTAATTCCTATGAGCAATTTGGCAGCGGCATGGTTCTGCGCACATACGAAGAGCGCTCACTGGGGTTCGACAATTCAATTGATGGACTGCGGCTAAAAGTTCGCCCACTTACTGGTGTTCAGCTTACTGCTCTCTTCGGCAAGCAACGTGCATTCTTTGGGCTTGGTCCTGGCATTATTCGTGCGGCTGATCTCGACATCGAGCTGCACCAGCTTTCGTTGGATGGTACACCTCTTTTTGATTTGCCCTTTGCACTCGATATTGGCGCGAGCGTTGTATCAACCCGCAGCCGATCCAATCCTGCGCTTGCCTGAAAATGTCTTTGCTTATGCAACGCGCCTATCGCTAACGACACAGCAGTGGAACGTCTATGCCGAATGGGCATACAAAATCAACGACCCCCAGCAGACCAACAACAACAGTTTCAACCCGGGCAACGGACTCTACATTTCCACGTCCTACAGCAGCGAAGGCATTGGAATCTTAGTTGCAGCCAAGCGAATTGACAACATGGATTTTCGCTCCGATCGAGGTGCGATCGGGAATGTGCTCAACATCAACTTTCTTCCACCGCTGACGAAGGTGCACACCTATCGACTTTTCACGCTTTATCCTTACGCAACGCAGCCCTATGGCGAAATCGGTGTCCAAGCCGAAGCCACGTTCACGTTACCCCGCGGCTCTCTGCTCGGCGGTCCCTACGGCACAACCATAACACTCAACTACGCCCGAGTCCATAGCATTGACTCCACCAGAATTGATAACTTCACCTACCGCTCAACCTGGAAACCAGGGAAAGTGCTTTTCTACCAGGACTTCAACATCGAAATTCAACGAACCTGGTCGCGTTCATTCAAAACAACTCTAACTGCCGTTGCGCTGGCTTACAACAAAGACGTTATCGAAGTCAAATCAGGCTACGGCACGCTCTACCCTCTGGCAGTTGTTCTGGAAGCACAATACCGCTTCAATAGTCGTAGTGCCATACGAACAGAACTCTCCCACATGCAGGTTCATGGCGACATGGGAAATTGGGCATTCGCATTGCTCGAATACACACCAGTTAGCAATGTGTACCTGACTGTCTTCGATGAATGGAACTACGGAAATCCTGACCCAAACCACCAGTTTCACTATCCTGCAGTCTCGTTGACGTATGTGGCTGGCGGTACGCGTTTCTCATTTGGGTATGCAAAGCAACGAGCCGGAATTCTTTGCGTCGGTGGTGTTTGCCGTCTTGTTCCAGCGTCGAATGGTTTTTCGCTCAACATTACAAGCACACTCTAACGTGTCGCAGGCTCTACTGGGAACACCGGTGTAATTTTACACCGCGGTTGTTCCATGTTCCTGTGTTATGCAGTCTTGTTCGGTCGAAGAATTGTTCAACGCGATCATTAGTCGCGATGACATTTGCCTGCTCGACGCGCGCAGTCCGGCTGAATTTTCGCGTGGTGCAATACCGGGCGCCCATTTGTTCCCACTGTTCTACGATACCGAGCGCCATCAAGTTGGGCTAACCTACCACACCAGTGGACGAGACGCTGCCATCAAAGTGGGATTGGAACTTGTTGGTCCTCGGCTACGCCAATTCATCGAGGATGCCGAGCGGCTCAGTAGCGGCTGTCGCCGACTTATTCTCTACTGCTGGCGCGGTGGAATGCGGAGTGCCGCACTCGCGTGGCTGCTCGATTTGTACGGCTTCGATGTTCTCACGTTGCGCGGAGGGTACAAAGCATTCCGACGCTATGTCCTGGCAACGCTAGATCAGACGTATCGCTTCATTCTCATCGGTGGTATGACCGGAGCAGGCAAGACTGATCTTCTATCGTCGCTTGCTGATCATGGGGAAGCAACAATTGATTTGGAGCGTCTTGCCTCGCATCGCGGGTCAGCATTTGGGGCACTTGGATTGCCACCCCAACCGACACAGCAACAATTCGAGAACATGCTCGCAGTGGAACTGTGGAAGCATCGCAATGCTCCCCGCATTTGGATCGAGGACGAATCGCGCCATATCGGACAACGTGTATTGCCGCTTTCGCTGTGGCAGCAAATGCAATCGGCACCAATACTCGCACTCGACGTTCCGCTGGAGCAGCGCATCGAACGTTTGATCCAAGAGTATGGCGCATTTCCACCGGAGCAGCTTGCCGAATGTCTTCGTGCCATTCGAGAGCGGCTCGGCGCGGAGCGCTACGCCAAAGCACTGGCTGCACTCGAACACAATCGCCTCGAGGACGTCGCTTCTCTCGCGCTTGTGCATTACGACAAATCCTACCAGCATAGCCTTCGTAAGCGGGCAGATCGCATCGTGTGGGTTCATTCAAGGACGCCTGAGGATGTCCTTGCTGCACTTGCTTCAACACCGACTGCAATGCAATCGCCAACTTCGGTTCTTCAATGAGCAGCTCCCCCCGCGTTCTCGCTGTTGATCTCGATGGAACATTGCTCCGCACTGATGTGCTGTGGGAAGCCATTACCGAGCTTGTCCGCCGCAAGCCGTATTTGCTGTTGGTTGCACCGTTTGTGCTAATCGGTGGGCGCGTTCGGTTCAAGCACTGGATAGCACGACACGTTCAACTCGATACTGGTGCTCTGCCGGTCAACGACGCCGTGGTATCCTTTATCCGTTCGGCAAAACAGAACGGTCGAACTGTTGTCCTGGCGACCGCTGCCCTCCACCAGTGGGCTAAACCGATTGCTGATTCCCTTGGATGCTTCGATGAAGTCATTGCGACGACGACGATCAATCTCGACGGCAAACGCAAACTTGATGCACTCCGTGCTGCCTATAATGGCGCAGCATTCGATTACATGGGCGATCGCAGCGTGGACGTTCCACTGTGGCAAGCTGCAACAGAGGCATACATTGTCGGTAATCCAAATCGGTTTGAGCGCCGCATTGGGAAACCATTTCGCGGAGCCTTTCCCTCCAACCGACCGACTCTCGCCGATTGGCTTGCTCTGTTGCGCGTCGAGCAGTGGACCAAAAATTTGCTTGTGTTTGTACCCATGTTGCTGGCACACAAGCTTGCAGACGTTTCGGCGCTGGTAGTATCGCTTGCTGCAGCCATTGTGTTGAGCATTGTCGCGTCTGCGCTGTACGTTTTCAACGACCTGCTGGACATACCGCGCGACCGACTGCATCCGTTCAAGCGATTTCGTCCTCTGGCACGAGGTGTTATCAGTCTGTCCGCCGCTTGGTGTTTGGTTTGTATTGGGTTGGTCATCGGATTGGGTATCGGCGCAATTTTCCTACCGCCGGCAACCGTTGCTCTGGTTGCAAGCTATGCTGCTGCATCGCTCGCATATTCTCTTGCGCTCAAGCACCAACCGATCGTGGACATACTGACCCTGGCAGGGCTATACACGCTCCGCATTGTTATCGGTGGTAACGCAAGCAACACCGACATCTCACCGTGGCTGCTCGGATTTTCACTGCTTTTCTTTGCTTCACTGGCATTGCTCAAACGCCATAGCGAGGCAGTTCACCTTCGTCAAAATCCGGACACAATCAGCCATACACGCCCCTACAGCAGCAGCGATGAGGCATTCTTTTTTGCTATGGGTATCGCAACCGCCGCAATGGCTGTTGTAATTCTTGTCCTGTATCTTACGAGCGAGCGAGTTCGATCGCTCTATATGCACCCCGACCGGCTTTGGTTTGTACTACCACTTGTGCTCTACTGGATCATGCGCATGTGGCGACTATCAGCACACGGTCAGCTCAGAGGCGATCCCTTGATGTTCGCAATCCGCGATCCAGCCAGTATCGCGACGGCTGTTGCGCTGCTTGCACTTGTTGAACTGGTCGCGCGATAGTCAGCAATGCAGCAACGTCTGGAAAGCTGGACTGGACTTGCAACACAGCATGCAGTACCTGTTCTGCACATGTCGAGCAGAGATGATAATCCGTTCTCTCAGTGCCGCCGAATCCTCCTTCCGCGTGGGAATGGATGTAGCTACGGTGACGTCTGTCTGCCCACGGATGCAGCGGTTATCTGCACAGGACTCAATCGAATTCTCTGCTTCGATTCTGCCAGTGGCATTATTCGCGTAGAGGCAGGAGTTCGGCTCGGTGATCTCATTGCATACACAATTCCACACGGCTGGATACTGCCAGTTCTACCAGGTATTGGGAGCGTGAGCATCGGTGGTGCCGTCGCCAACGACATACACGGCAAAAGCCATCACTGGGCTGGAACGATTGGGCGCTGGGTGCGACGTTTGGAACTGCTCCGTTCCGATGGACCGATCGAATGCTCGCCAAATGAGAATGCAGATTTTTTTCGTGCAACAATCGGCGGATTAGGTCTTACCGGAATTATCCGCTGGGTTGAATTTCAACTGGTGCCCTGCCGATCATCGTGGATGGAGTGTCACGACGCACCGTTTACCTCGTTCGATGAATATGCGGCGATAACACGAGAACTCGAGCGCATGTTCGACTACGTCGTCGCGTGGTGTGATCTCTCGCGAGACGGCACTATTGCAGGTATTGTTCATGCAGCCCGCTTTTGCAATGACCCACGCCATCAACGCATCCAGAGAGACAATCGGAACGTGCTGAAATATTTTCCGCGTCTGCCACTACCGCTTGTCAGCCGCACTACAATATGGCTCGCTGCTCGCTTACGATTTGCACTGCACTCGTTTCGCTCCGATCGGATTGCGCATTATCGCACAGTACTTTTTCCCTTCGACGGTCTGCCATGGAATCGTCTCTTCGGTCGTCGTGGATTTTATCAACTGCATGCAGTCATACCCGTACAAGAGCGAGCCTTAGTGATCGGCACACTCGTCCAGCATTTATGGCGCGCTAAGGTTGCTGTACCACTCTGCGTTTTGAAAAATTTTACGGCATTGCCATCGCCTGGATTGCTCTCGTTTCCGATTGAAGGAACCAGCATCGCCATTGATGTTCCCAACACACCGCAAGCGCAACAGACGTTGCAGAGACTAACAGCAGAGATTGCCGCATGCGGCGGTCGAATCTATCCAGCCAAAGATGCGCTGCTCAGTGCTGAACACTTCCAGCAGATGTACCCCAATTGGGAGGAATTGGATAACTTTCGGGACAAGCGGTGTTGTTCGCAATTTTGGGAGCGTGTCACATCCTGTTCCACGCGATGAACAGTAACTCCATTCTTGTCGTTGGGGCGACATCAGCACTTGCACACGAGACACTACGCGCACTGTTGCCGCACTTTCGATACTACGTTCTTGCTGCTCGGAATCAGGATCATCTCGAGAAGATTGCCCGCGAACTTCGATCGAGCGGTGCTGATGCGGTTCACACGCTACCCTATGATGCCGAACGAGATGTCCAGCGGGATTTGATAGCCGAGGCATCCGAGCTTCTGGGAGACTATCCCGCGGTGGTGTTGATTGCACACGGTGTCCTTCCTACCCATGCTGAAGCTCAACTGTCGAGTAGCACAACAGAGTCGGTTTTCCGTATCAATACCGTTTCGGTTCTTAGCCTTTGTGCTCACGCCAGTCGTCATTTCGAGCAACGGGGATGGGGAACACTTGCAGTTATTAGCTCGGTTGCAGCCGATCGCGCGCGGATGAGCAGTTACCTCTACGCTGCTTCGAAAGCTGCACTCGATGTGTACCTTGATGGCCTTGGCCTTCGCTGGCAGTCGCTCTCGCGTCACCTTCGCGTCCTGACCATCAAACCCGGATTTGTACGAACACCGATGACGGCACACCTTGAGCGTATGCTACTGTCGGTCAATGCCGGGCGTGTCGGTCGTTCTATTGCTCGCTTGATCTTGCGTGGAGCCCAGGGTCAGCGCTATATTCCATGGTGGTGGCGCCTGATAATGCTCATCGTGCGTACACTACCAGCGTGGGTGATGCGACGAGTGAGGGTATAGTGTCAACCCGCTAATC
This sequence comes from Chlorobiota bacterium, assembly GCA_037440485.1. Classification (GTDB taxonomy): domain Bacteria; phylum Bacteroidota; class Ignavibacteria; order Kapaibacteriales; family NICIL-2; genus NICIL-2. The sequence continues at coordinate 3,269 of JBBIUD010000030.1, read as the reverse complement.
ATCTAGGTGTTCAATCAATCCCACACTTGTTTGTTTGATCTGATCAATCAAGTCGCGAAGGCGATTGACTATACCATTCATTTCGCTTCGAGAAACAGTAAGCGACGCTGTCTCAACTGGCGGTCGGGTCATCACCAAACGGGCTGTAAACGAATCTTGCTCAGGAATCACCGACGCAGCAAGCACCAGGTAAACCTCGAGCTGCGTTCGATAGTAGTCGAGCCATTCTACAGCGGTTCGATGATCGTGGCGATTTGTTTTCCAGTCCCAGATTTCCCAACCCAATGGCGTCTTGATGAACACATCCGGCACACCTAACAAAAAATCTCTCCCTATTGCCATCATGATGGGCTGCTCGAAGTATGCATGGCCATCACCATCACTGCTCACGAGCAACTGCTGAGCAGCAAGGTATTCCAACGTCGCATGGACGTCCTGCCGAACGCGTGCTCGCAATTGATCATTGCTGCTGCGAAATTCATTCATGGCACGTTCCAAAGCAGCATCGCATGCAGCATCATCAATCCGACGATCACGGAGAAGGAATTCAAGCGTTCGGTGAATAACCCTGCCTGCCAGTGTGCCAACGATGTCATCATTTTCCTCAATGCTCGCCAGAGCACGGCGATCGGCGTCTTCCTCCGAGGGCAAACCACACCGGTATATTCGGTAAAAATCCTTTGGCGACTTCTCGAACAGTAGTAACTGCGTTGCGGAGACGATCTCACCGGAGATCGTGCTCAGCACTGGTTCCACCATCGTCGGACGCATAGTCACCGGCATGGTTTGCTGCGGTGCATGCGCATCTGGGAGCGAGTAGATGATTTCGATTGGCACTTCAATACGATGCCCGATGTCATCAGGATCGGTTCGAACGCAATCAGCAATCGTTACATTGCGGATGCCAAACTGGGTGCTCCACTCGATACCCAATGCAGTGCTGATGTCGTCCAAGTATCCGGTTGGATCAGCTATGGTGTCAGCACTTCTGTTTTTGGTCAGTGACCCGGCGATGAAAAGATGATCCTTTGCACGCGTGAGTGCTACATAGAGCAAGCGCTGCTCTTCGGCATCGTCGCGCTGAGCAAGGAAATACCGCGCCAGTGTTCCCGTTACCGTTGGTTCATCCTCAGTGGTTGCCAGCGATAGCCCCAGCTCTTCTGTCATCAGAACTGCACCACTGCGCCGGCGAGTAGATTGGTTGGTCCCGACAAGATACACAATCGGGAATTCCAGTCCCTTTGCAGCATGAATTGTCATCAGAGTCACCACATTTTCATCACTAATGACCGCTGCCTCCGACTCAGTATCGGCAACAAGGCGTAGCTGTTCGAGTTCTTCGACAAAATCGAGCAGGTTGCGGAAACCGCGCTGTTCGAAGTGCCGAGCAGCCTCCAGCAGTTTTTCAATGTTCGCCTCGATCTGGAGTGCACGAGGTGACGACCACACCCGTGCAAACCACGGTGTACGCCGAAGCAGCAAGCGGAGAAGCGCTGTCGGTGGCATGCGAACGGCTATCGGAAGAATCTCATCAATCAATCGCGCTGCTGCAACTATTTGCTGGCTCGCTGCTGCAGTGGTGACAACGTGTGCCAATCGCTCAGCCAAGGAGCCGTGACGCGGGTGACTACTTGCGATGCATGCCAGTTCAGAATCGCTCAACCCAATAAACGGTGAGCGCAGCAACGTTGCCATTGCAACGTCATCATGGCGGTTGTGCACAACCCGCAGAAATGCGATTACGTCGAGTACCTCCTGCGTTTGGTAAAAGCCACGTCCGCTTTCAATCCTGAACGGAATGCCTGCTTGACGCAACGCACGAACGTACTGCTCAAACGTTTTGCTTTTCCGCGCCAGCAGTGCAATGTCGCGATACTGTGCAGTGCGGATGCCGCCTTGTGCGTCGCTCCCGGAACTGAAGTGTTCATCCCACACAGTCAGCGGCTTTGAGCTGGTTATCTGCACAATGTGTTGAGCAACCAGATCCGCTTCCGAAGTACCCTCGGGCATCGAAATCAAAAGCGCAACCCGACTCTGCGGGCACGACTGGGCAGGACGAGCTGTGCAGAGTTCTTCATAGCCTACTGCATAACCACGTGTATCGGTCGGCATCACACAGCGCATGATGGTATTGACCACCGCGACTAGTGGTGGGGTCATGCGGAACGATGTTTGCAAATGCACATCGGCATCAGAGCCAGCAGCAGCGGTGATGTCGTGCCGGGCACGCTCGAAGACTCGGACGTCCGCTCCGCGAAAGCCATAGATACTTTGCTTTGGGTCACCCACAATAAAAAGTTCCGGCATACCATCGAGCACACGTGGCAACGGGATCAAGCGATGCAGCAGGTCGTATTGAATAGGATCGGTATCCTGAAATTCATCAACGAGGATATGCCGAATCTCCCATGCAAGCCGAGAACGGACGGTATCATCATTGAGTAATGCTAAAGCTCGACGCTGCAGGTCGTCCGGTTCGAATGCCGCATGTTGTGATTTTTCGTGATCAATCCGTTGAAGTGTTTCCCGTGCGAGCGCGAGCAACTGCTGCTGTGCTCTCCATGCTTGTTGCTCAACCTGGAGGTTCATGTCGAGGACGGCTGCGATGACAGTGGCGCGTTTAGCTGCCTGGCGCGCTTCTGCGTGTGTGGCAACGTAGCTCCACGGTGAGCGAAGGTTTGGCTGATTCGACGTGTGAAATAGTGCCAGTGCTTCATTCAGCGCATGCCGCCAGGAACCATCAATATCACCGAAGTGGATCAGGTCGAGATTGACCGATTCAATCTCCGAGAGTATCCGTTCCGCGCTCGCCTGTGGTTTCTTGACGCGAGGTGGAAGTTCTACCGATTGTGCACGATTGTACAGTTGACGCCAAAAAGCCCGTTGTTCGGCAACTATCGTTCGAATCGCCTTACTGGCACGTTCGAAGAATGCGTGGTGATCGGTATCGCTCCGCAGTGCGTCCAATCGCTGTGGACTGGACAGAACGTCCTGCAGGCAACGTTCCAGCCGCGCATAACTTCCGAAGACATTGAGGAGGTTGGCAAGATCGTCGCGACGGTTGCTGCCGATCCACTCTTCAACGGTCTCAACAATAGCATCGCGGACCAGTGTGGCTGCATCGGCTGGACTAAGTTCGCCGAAGGTTGGAGGGACCTTTGCTTCGATTGGGAAGCGGCGGAGCAAGCTACTGCAGTAGCTATGGAAAGTGGAAACCTGAGCGCTCATCAAGCGTTCGCGGAGTGTGCGGAGCAGGAGCAAGTGATCCG
>JBBIUD010000029.1:0-11421 GCA_037440485.1 Chlorobiota bacterium | reverse complement strand
TACTCTGCCGGTTCGCCAATTTTCGTTAGGCGACGGCGTTCGAGTTGTTCCGGGTGGATCGGCAGTGCGTCGCGGGGCATACGTAGCTGCTGGCGTGATCTGCATGCCACCAATGTACATCAACATCGGTGCTTACGTTGACGAAGGCACAATGGTTGACTCACACGCGCTTGTCGGCACCTGCGCACAGATTGGCAAGCGTGTACACATAAGCGCTGCTGCTCAGATCGGTGGTGTGCTCGAACCGGCAAGTGCGCGTCCTGTCATCATCGAAGATGAAGCTTTTATTGGTGGCAATGTTGGCATCTACGAAGGTGTTTGCGTTCGATCGCGTGCAGTCATCGCTGCTGGAGTCGTTCTGACTGCATCCGTTCCGGTTTACGATCTGGTTCAGAATCGGATACTTCGCTCAACGCCGGAGCAGCCACTGGAAATACCGGCCGGTGCAGTAGTCGTCGCAGGCACAAGAATGCTGGACAATTCGTCTTTCGCACGCGAGCATCGAGTCTCTGCATCGTGCGCACTCATCGTCAAATACCGCGATGAACGCACCGACGCACGAACGGCGCTGGAAGAAGCGCTCCGGTAGTCATCACGTGTGCAGTGTGTTTATGTCCATTCACAGCAATATCGCGAAAGTTCGACGGTACGTCCCGCTGGCGCACTACGCAACGGCTGTGGTCATGCTGGTTGCTGCTTTTGTCAGCGGTGAGGAGTTTCAATTCTGGTTTGCCGTTGCTGCGGTGTTGTCGGTAGCGGCAGGCATCGGATTTTACGCTTTCATGCGTCACATCGAGCGCAAACTCAACACCACGGCGCAATGAAGTTGCCGCTCTACCCCAAATTGCGCGAAGAGATTTCCATCATTGCCCACGCTCAACGCACGACCGTTCGGTTCGATGACCCCTATGGCTATGTCCGCCCCGATTTGGAGTTTGAGCACGAGTGGGCAGAGGTCTTTGCACTGTTCGATGGATCGCATCGGATTGATCAAATCTTTGAGCATACGCAGAGAATTATCGGCGACGGCATATCGCAGAAGCAGTTAGTGGGACTGCAATTGCTCGACGAAGAACTCGTACTCGATTCCGCGAACTATGCTCGTGCACGTGAATTTCTCGAGCGGGATTGCATTGAACCAGTTTGCGCCGGAAGTGTGTATCCCGCCTCTGCCGACAACCTTCGCGACTATCTCGATCGGATCCTCGCATCTGCTCCTGCGCGAGCATATCCACAAACGGCGTGGGCTGCATTCATTCCTCACATTGACTTTCGTGTGGCTGCCGACCACTATGCATACCCGTTCAATGCCATTGCTCGGTCTGACTTCGATCTGTTGGTTCACATTGGCACATCTCATTATGGATGGCAAGATCGTTTCCTGCTCACAACCAAAGACTTTCGAACACCGCTAGGGCGACTGCAAACCGATAAGGACCTTGTCGAAGCTCTTCGCCGGGAAATCGGGCTGCCACTGACGCGAAACGACATTGCCTACCAACCAGAGCATGCACTTGAACTTCACCATGTATTCGTGCAGCATCTATTCCCGGACCGGCCGTTTACCGTGCTGCCAGTATTGGTGACCTCGTTCCACGATGCGGTCGTGCGCAATCAGCATCCGCGCACTGATCCAAAATTTGCAGCGTTCACAGCAGCACTCCGGCGAGTGGTTGAACGCAGCGGTCGCAAAGCAATCGTGCTCATCAGCGGTGACCTTGCCCACATTGGCAGGCGATTTGGCGATGATTGGGATGCTGCACCGATGCTCGATCAATTGCGTGGCGAAGACTACCAGGTTCTTGATGCAATTGCTCGTGGCAAGAGTGCTGCACTCTTCGATACAATTGCCGCTACCAATGATTGCCGCCGTATCTGCGGATTCCCTCCGGCACTCACGTTTCTGGAAGCATTCAACCCTGGTAAGGGTGTGGCTCTTGACTATGGGCAGTGGAATGACATCCCGACAAAGTCTGCGGTCAGTTTTGGGAGTGTGGCATGGTATCGCTGATGGCTTCGGTCAATCCTCATCCTCATGGCTGAATCGGCTGCCGCGCAATAGCGTGCCAAGCATGCCTTTGTATGTAGCACTGCCTACGCTTTCTTCTTTCGCAATCTTTGAGCAATTGTGGAGCGCTTCGAGAATGAACTCCATCGCAACGGCACGGACAACAGGGCTATCAGTATCCGGCACAAGGTATGTCGTTGCGATCTGCTCTAACGTCGGCACCGAGGCTAATTGCGCATAGTATTTCTCGGCAGTCATTTCATCCCCCAGCTCGATACTGTTGCCCTGTTCGAAGTACGTAACAATTGGCGCGTAGACATCACGTTCGCCTTCGCGCACTTTCGCCAGCGGATTCGGGGCATAGCGGACCAGCAATTCACGCACCGCGCGTCCAATAAGCGCCTTAGCAACTTTGATGACGCCTTCCTGCTCGCCCTCAAAGACAAGCTCAATCTTGCCGGTTATCGCTGGCAGCGCGCGCTGCATATCGAGTATCCGAACAGCAACACTTTCTTCACCGGTGATGATAGCGCGACGCTCTGCGTTGGCAACAACCAGTTCCATCAGCGCAATTGTCATGCGTGCGGACACGCCAGAGGATTGATCAACATACTCGCTCTGCCGCGCAACAAAACCGACCATCTCGATAAGCTCTTGCATAAAACGCGGTACGATGACACGCTCTGGGTGTGGCAGATATGCGTTTTCTCGTGTGATAGCAATAGCATCGTCGAGGGTGCGTGGGTAGTGCGTTTGGATTTGCGATTCGATGCGGTCTTTCAGCGGCGTAATAATTCGACCGCGGCTGGTGTAATCTTCAGGATTTGCGGTGAAAACCATCAGCACATCGAGCGGAAGCCGAACGGAAAAGCCGCGAATTTGAATATCTCGCTCCTGCAAAATGTTGAACAGTGCCACCTGGATGCGGGGCTGAAGGTCTGGCAGCTCATTGATGACAAAAATGCCACGGTTAGTGCGCGGAATAAGACCAAAGTGCATAGAACCTTCGTCGGCGTAGGAAAGTCGGCGGACAGCGGCTTTGATGGGATCAATGTCGCCGATCAAATCTGCCACCGTCACATCGGGTGTTGCCAACTTTTCGCCATAGCGCTCCGAGCGATGCACCCACTCGATGGGCGTTGCATCTCCTTCAGCAGCGATGCGATCGCGAGCATACCGTGTGATGGGATGGAACGGATCATCATTGACCTCCGAGCCAGCAACAATCGGTAGATACTCATCGAGCAAGTTGGCGAGCAGCCGCGCAATCCGTGTCTTTGCCTGACCACGCAATCCAAGCAAGAGGATATCATGCCGGGCAAGCAGCGCGTTGATCAATTCGGGAATGACGGTTTCATCATAACCGATGATTCCCGGGAAAAGACGTTCTCGTCGGCGCAATTTTTCGATGAGATTGTCACGGATTTCATCCTTGACCGAGCGATAGCGGTAACCGCTGTCTTTGAGTTGTCCCAGTGTAGTGGCTGTTGGTTTCATCGTTAGTTTCAGACAATGACAACTTCTTCTTCAAGCTCAACGCCAAACCGATCGCCAACGGCGTCTTTGATTTCGCCAGCAAGGTGGAGAATGTCTGCCGCGTGTGCATTACCGTAGTTGACAAGCACCAGCGCATGCCGATCATAGACTCCCGCATCACCACGGCGAACACCCTTGAATCCGCAGTGCTCGATGAGCCACCCTGCAGATAGCTTGTTAGCCGGATACTGCGGCATCGAAGGAAATCTCTCTAACAGTGCTGCCGCTGTCTGATAGGACACGACAGGATTTTTGAAAAAACTTCCGGCGCTGCCTAAATCCTCGGGTGGTAGTTTTGAACGACGCAGTGCCATCACGTGCGAAAAGACATCCTCGATTGTCGGATGTGCAATATGCTCCATTGCACGAGCAAGCTCAGCATAGGCAACGGTTGTGTGACGTCGTTTCTCCAGGCGCAACCCCACGCTGGTAACCATGAAGCGACCACGGAGCTGGCGCTTGAAGATCGAATCGCGGTAACCGAACCGACACTCATCACGCTCGAGCCGACGGAAGACACCACCGGGGATCTCTACTCCTTCGACCCACAGGCAAACATCCGAGAATTGCTGCCCATAGGCACCGATATTTTGGATGGGTGCAGCTCCAACAGTACCTGGGATAAGCGCCATTGCTTCGATCCCAGCCCATCCATTTGCGACCGCCCACTCAACACAGTCATGCCAGTTATTACCTGCTCCCAATTCGACAACTACGTCCTGGTCACTTTCGTCGAGGACACGACGATGATTGATGGTCAGTTGGACAACATGATCAATTGAACGAGTCAACAGCAGATTGCTCCCGCCACCAAGGATGAGCCAATCGGACGCCGGCAGAATTACTGAGGATGCAAGCTGGAGCATATCGTCGAGACTATTTGCCTGGTAGAAATTGAGCGCCACTGCGCCCCGCGTGCGAAAGGTTGTTAGGGGTTGAAGGTCAACATTTGTTTGGACGATCATGGACAAGCGTGAAAATAACCGATCACCGTGCCCGCCTCAAGACGAGGAACCTCGTAAATTCCTGCCGGGGCAATCGAGCAAACAAAGATGACCATCGCTAAAATTCCAATCGCCATTCGTCGGCGATCAAGCGGTCTTGGATCTGCAATCGGTGGGTGCTCAATGCCGAAAAGGAAGCGAGCAAAAATCGCCCAGATCAACCAGCCAGACCAACCACTAAACGCCCACGGAGCCACACTGGCAATACCATCAAGCAGAGGGAGCAACGATTGTTGCAGAAGTATGACGATGCGATCGGGATGATCGGCATGCAAAAAGTCGCGTAGCGCTCCCAGGAGCGGACCCAAACCGATGATAGCCATGGCGGCAACAACGACACGCGCCACTGTTCGTTGGCGCGAACCAATCATCGAATACAGCACGTGCCCTCCATCGAGCTGTCCGATTGGCAATAGATTGAGTGCCGTAACGAAGAGTCCAAACCACCCCACACACAGGAACGGATAGTGGTAGATTTCGTTCATTGGCGGAACAAACACACCCTCCGGCACAAGGTACGTCCGCAGAAATGCAAATAGAAGCGTATCTCCGAATGTCAGCCCGTATGATGGAATGGCGGGAAGCTGCTGATATTCAGGATGAATCGCAAAGAGGTACTCTTTCGGTGGTAGTGTCAGCAATCCAATGACAAGTATAGCCAGACACACGATAAAGCCTGCCAGCGGACCAGCAACACCGATGTCGAACAATGCGGCACGGCTCCTGATCGGCGATCGAGTGCGAATAACAGCACCCAGCGTGCCAAACGGCATCAACCATGGTAGCGGCATCGGAATGTAGTACGGCAACGTTGCGGTTACGCCGTGAACGCGAGCCGCTATGTAGTGACCGAATTCATGCGCTGAAATGAACGTCAGCAACAGCACAGAGTACGTGATACCGGCTCCCCAATTTTCAACGGCAGTGAAGTCTTTTCCTGCCCATGCAGTCCCCGCCATAAGCGTAGAAAAGAAAGTCAGCACAAAGAGCACAGCGTGCAAAACATAGCGCTGTCGCAATGGTGGAGCAGCAACATCCGATGGAGCAAGGCGTGTGTAACCCATCAGCTTTGGAGCGATTGTGTATGCATAACTTCCGGGCGCATCAGCGGGAATAGAATCACATCGCGTATAGATGCAGCCCCTGTCATCAGCATCGCTAATCGGTCAATGCCAATACCAAGCCCAGCCGTCGGAGGCATTCCAACTTCGAGCGCAGTGAGAAAATCTTCGTCAAGCACCATTGCTTCCTCGTCACCGCCAGCACGCAACCGCGCTTGCTCCTCGAACCGTGCCCGTTGGTCGCGCGGATCGTTGAGTTCGCTGAACGCATTGGCAATCTCCATTCCACCGATGTACAGCTCGAACCGCTCGACAAGCTCAGGGTTTGCGCGGTGACGCTTGGCTAACGGCGACATCTCGACGGGATAATCCATCACAAACGTCGGTTCGATGAGCGACGGCTGAACAAGTGTGCTGAAAAGCTCATCAATCAGCTTTGCTCGCGATGCCGACGGCGCAACATCAACGTGGAACCGCTTGCACAGCGACAACAATTGCTCGCGCGTATGGTGCTCGATTGGTTCACCGACAGCCTGGCTGATGGCATCGAGCAACCGAACACGTTTGAACGGACGCCGCAGTGGAATACTGCTCCCATCGGCACGCATCAGTTCTGATTGTCCACGCACACGCTCGGCAATCGTTACCAGCAGGTCCTCGGTCATGTCCATTAGCCAGAGATAGTCCTTGTACGCCACGTAGATTTCCAGTGCGGTAAACTCTGGATTGTGCATGCGGTCAATCCCCTCGTTGCGAAAATTTTTTGAAATTTCATAGACACCCTCGAAACCACCAACAATGAGACGCTTCAGGTACAGTTCGTCGGCGATACGCAGAAATAGCGTCATGTCCAGTGCGTTGTGGTGCGTTACAAACGGTCGCGCTGCAGCGCCGCCGTAAATCGGCTGGAGAATCGGAGTCTCAACCTCTAACCATCCCCGCGTATCGAAGTAGTGGCGTATGGCGCTAATCATCCGGCTGCGCGTGACGAATACCTGCCGCACGTGTGGATTGACGATCAAATCAATGTAGCGACGGCGGTAGCGTTGTTCTTTGTCGCTAAATGCATCGTGGACGATGATGTTTCCATGTTCATCGCGTTCCTCTTTGACGACTGGCAGCGGGCGTAAGGACTTGCACAGCAGCACAAGATTGCGAGCATGGACGGTGACCTCGCCTGTGCGCGTTCGGAATACAAATCCACTGACCCCCACAATATCGCCGATATCGAGCAAACGCAAAAGCTCGTACTGCTGTGGTAGTTCGTCGGCTTTGATGTAGCACTGAATCTTACCGTCCGCATCTTGAATGTGAAAAAAAGTTGCTTTCCCCATGCGTCGTAATGCCATGATGCGCCCAGCGACGGCAACATTTGCGAGCGCGCTTGCGTCATCATCGCGGAAGGTGTCGAGAATCTGCCGCGAGCTATGACTTCGCTCAAAGCTGTAGGGGTATGGTTCGATACCGCGTTCGATCAGGTGTTGGAGTTCTTCGTGACGCCGCTGAATTTGATCGTTTTCGAACTCGAGGTGCATTCTGCAGTGAGGATTGTCCACAAAAAGTCGTGCAAATATACCAGCGCATTTTCCGCTCTGGGTCAATGCGTTGGGGTTCTGTTCGTCCTTCGGCGCTGGGTGTATGACCGCGTAGTTGAGTGCATGCGCATTGATGTTGTCTGTCCTCTTCCTCAAGCGATCGCCTCGTTTCTCGACACAGGCATAGTCGGTCGAGCACGCGAGCGTGGCATTGCGGAGATTTACCTCCATAACCTGCACGATTACGCCGACAATCGTTTCGGTCACATAGACGATGAACCGTATGGTGGCGGTGCGGGGATGGTCATTCGCTGCCAGCCTGTTTTCGATTGCATCGAGCGTTTGCGCGCCGATCGGCAGTACGACGAAATCATTTACTTAACAGCCGATGGCGAGCAATTCACGCAATCACTTGCCAATGAGTTATCGCTCCACTCATCGCTAATCCTCCTTGCCGGGCGCTACAAAGGCATAGACCAACGCGTTCGCGATGCTCTTGTCACGCGTGAAATTTCCATCGGCGACTATGTGCTCAGCGGTGGTGAGCTTGCAGCCGCTGTTGTCATTGATGCGGTCGTCCGGCTTTTGCCTGGTGTCATGCACGATGCCGAAAGCGCACTCGATGACTCGTTCCAAGATGGACTGCTATCGGCACCTGTTTACACGCGCCCTGCAAACTTTCGCGGAATGGAAGTACCAGCCGTTCTCCGCAGCGGTGATCACGAGGCAATTCGCCGGTGGCGTATGGAGCAAGCACTCCTCCGCACACAAATTCGCCGTCCCGACTTGCTGTCCCACACTGGCGGTGATTCGAGCCAATGAATCCTACTGCTGTCGTTTTGCTTTCGGGTGGAATGGACTCGCTCGTCACGCTTGCCCTGACACAGACGAGTGGTTATCGCATCGCTGCACTTCACCTCAACTACGGTCAGCGCACCGAGCAACGTGAACTTGAAGCATTTCACAGCATTTGCGACTACTACCGTATCGCGGATCGCCTGGTCGTAGATGTCGCATATCTTGCAGCAATAGGCGCGAGCAGTCTGACCGATCAACGAATCGAGGTTGAACGCGCTAACCTTGGTCGTCAGGGCATACCAAGCAGCTATGTCCCGTTTCGCAATGCAAACATCCTGGCAATTGCAACAAGCTGGGCTGAAGTGCTTGGAGCGCGCGCGATTGCCATAGGAGCTGTTGAGGACGATTCCAGCGGCTACCCCGATTGCCGCGAAGAGTTCTTCCGTGCATTCGAGCACGTCATCGCACTAGGGACCAAACCCGACACGCAGATCACGATCCTAACACCCGTCATTCACCGACGCAAAGATGAGATTGTCCGCACAGGCGTCGAATTAGGTGTACCGTTTCACCTGAGCTGGAGCTGCTACAAACGCAACGATATTGCCTGCGGCGAATGCGACTCGTGTGCACTACGGCTCCGCGGCTTTCAACGCGCCGGCATTGATGATCCGTTGCCGTATGCAATCAAACCTTCGTATGCATAACCTCTGACACCGACTCGGTGACTCCAACCGTCCGTTCAATGGGAACGCCTACCATGTTACCCCACTCAGTCCACGATCCATCGTAATTCCGAACGTGTTTGAATCCCAACAAGTAGCTCAACACAAACCACGTATGGCTTGATCGCTCACCAATGCGGCAATACACAATCACATCGTCGTCTGCAGAGAGTTTTTGTTCGATACAGTACAGTTGATAGAGCTCGTCAGCACTTTTGAACGTCGAGTTTTCGCGAACTGCCGTACTCCAGGGCACATTCACTGCACCAGGAATATGCCCCGCGCGAAATGCAGCCTCGTTCGGAAAGTCCGGTGAGTGAGTGATAACACCATCGTACTCTGCGCGAGATCGGACATCTACTAACGGTTTGCCGCGTTCGATATGCGCCATGACATCATCACGGAATGCTCGGATGGCAGCATTGATAGTGGGAACGGGATACTGAGTCCGTGCATAGTCGGGAACGTTCCATGCAACAGGCTTTCGTTCGCTGAACCACTTTGCACGTCCACCGTCCATAATACGGCAGTGCTTGTGACCAAAGTAGGTGAAAACCCAGAAGGCATGGCATGCCCACCAGTTTGATTGGTCACCGTAGAAAATGACAGTTGTGTCGGGTGTAATACCTAACCGCGAACAAAGCTGCGCAAAATCTTCAGGGGAGATCAGATCGCGTCGCAGAGGATGGAGAAAATTGGTGATCCAATCAACCTGCACAGCACCGGGTATATGGCCGGCAGAGTAGAGCAATGGATTTTCATCTGCCTCGACGATGCGAAACCGATCGGTCTCTCCGAGTAAGGCTGCAACTTCATCGGTTGTGACGAGCACGTCGGGATGTGCGTAATCCATAGTTCTAACACCACTTGTGTTGATACCTGTCAGTAATTTTGTGCCAACGCTACGCTGGATTTGCACATGCCACTGATTGCGCCGGGTACAGCGCTCCTTACCATCACAGCGGCTCTTTATCTGTTGATGGTGAGTGCAAATGCAATGCCAAATCTCCCTGGATTTATCGAGAATGCTGGTCAGCTACCGCCAGTGGTCCGTTACTATGCTCCACTGCCGGCAGGTATGTTCTACATCACCAGCACAGGATACGGATATGTCCAATGGGACACTGCCAATCCCCGCCGGAATCGCCGTGTTGCGTACCGGATTGAAATCGGCACACCTGGGAAACCTGCACCGCAGCTTGTCGCCAGCAACATGCTACCGACTGTTCTCCGCTTTTACCACGGGAATTCCCGCATCGAGTCAGTACGAATTTTCCAGAGCATTCGATTACACGAGCTATTCCCCAAGATAGATGCCCACATCTACTGGACACCAACTGGGCGAATCAAGTGTGACTACATTCTTGCTCCGGGTGCTGACCCAACCGCACTAACATTCCGCATCTCGTCTGCGCGTGCCGCCATAGATGGGAATGGTCAGCTTCGGTACAACACACCGCTGGGCACAATCACGGAAGCTGCACCCTTTGCACTCCAGGGTTCGAGAATCATTCCCTCGCGCTACGAATGGACCGGTCAAAATCTCAGCATCAAAATCGAGGCTCCGTACGACCGAACTCAGCCACTGGTTATAGACCCCGAAATTGAATGGTCAACTTTTGCCGGCGGCACACTCTCTGACCAAATCGCACACGTCCGAACCGACCGCGCTCGCAACATCTACGTCCTCGGTAGGACGCAATCTCTCGATTTTCCGACAAGACTGGGTTATTCGACAATCCACCGTGGCGACTACGATGCCTTCATCGCTAAGTATAGCGCCAGTGGTGCACTACTTTGGGCAACGTACTACGGTGGCTCACGACGGGAAATTCACAACCTTGATCACTGCGACCTTGTCGTTGATGGAGCGGGATCAATCCTCATCACCGGCTGCACGCAAAGCGACGATCTTCCTATCACGCCCAACGCTTTTCAGCACACGAAAGGTTCAAGTCTGCCGAGTGGATACGACCTCTTCCTTGCTCAGTTTAGCACTGATGGACAATTACTGTGGGCGAGCTTCTGTGGCGGCAATGACAACGAAGATGCGTATGGACTCAGCCTGGATCGCTTGGGAAACATCTACCTCGTTGGTCACACTTCTTCGAGCAATTTCCCAGTAACAACACCAGCACCAAGTATCATCGTGCCAAAGCCGACTTTTTCGCAGGACGTCTTCGTACTCAAATTATCGCCCCAACGCCAACCGATGTGGGTCTATTTTATCGGTGGCAATAATCTTGAATATGCTACCGATGTTGTGTGCGACAAAAGTGGTGGTATCTACGTGTGCGGTTATACACAGAGCGCAGATTTCCCGACGGTCGGCAGCGATATATACCAACGCATCAAGACCGCTAAGAACGATGGCTACCTCTTCAAGCTGGACGGATTAGGGCGTCTGCAGTGGAGCACACTGCTTGGCGGTAATGGCGAGGATTACTGCAGCAGCATCGCTATAGACTCCTCGTTTGATCAGCGTGTAATCATCGGCGGAACGACAAGCAGCACCGACATGTGGTACCGTGGCATCGAGGGTCGCACGCTCGGTGGCACCAGCGACGGCTTCATCGCTGTGTTCGATAGTAGGACAGGTGCGGCGCATTGGGTGCAATATCACGGTGGGAGCAGCTACGATGAACTCACCGCTGTTGCAATTGATCCCGACAACAATATCATCGCTGTGGGACGCACACTCGGCGATTACCCGACGAAAGCTGCCCAGCAACCGCGCTACAACGGCGGTGGCGG
>JBBIUD010000028.1:0-11537 GCA_037440485.1 Chlorobiota bacterium | reverse complement strand
ACACTGGACTGAGGATGCTCGCAAGCCGGGGGAATCTTGATGCCATGGGCGCTCTGGCAGAGTACTACCGACGCGGCTTGGGTGGTATTGCGCCGAACGAAGATAGTGCAACCGCATTGCTCGAACGCGCCATTACCGGTGGCAGTGCCATTGCCGCATACCATCGCGCTGCCGGACGCACCGATTCGGTGGCACAACGGCTGTTAGAGCAGGCGGCAAATGGCAACGTTGTTGCGGCAATGGTTATGCGGGCGCGCATGCTGCTTGCCGATTCAAACACTGCGGGTGCTGCCGTTGCACTGCTTCAGCGTGCCGAGCGTTATGGTTCACCGGAGGCGGCGCTTCTGCTGGGCGGCTGTTACGAAAGCGGGCTGGGAGTGGAACGCAATCCAACGCGTGCGCTCCAGTCCATCGCGCTGGCTGCTGACCGGGGAAGCGCCGGCGCAATGCTGGAGCTGTCCTTCCGATTGTTGCACGGTATCGGTACGCCTGCCGATACTCTCAACGCTCTGGTGTGGCTGTTGCGGGCGCTGGCGCAGTCATCCCGAAACGATCGGCAGGCGATCGTTTCCTACGCAGCGCGTCTTGGTGATTCTCTGCCGATGGTGACGCGCAGGCTCGGTGATGCAATGCAGCAACTCGAACGCTGGTATGCTCCCCAGCGGCTCGATAGCGCTGCGCTGAACTATTTGCTCACGGGTGATGGTGTGCGCATTTGGCGTGCGTGGTGGCGCCCATCGCTGGAGGCACCGGAATACCTTGCCTTCCGGCACGACGGCAGAGCACTATTGCACGCCGGTAGCACGCTGGTGGAGACTCGGTGGCTCTACCAAAATGCTGCACACCAGCTAACCTTCGACGGTGCCGCCGAGCGAACTGCTCGAATTGTTGCCCTTGCCGATGGACTCTGTGCGCTCGAGTGGAATGGCGAGCGTGCTCTCTATTCGCCACTCAACGGCGCCATGCTGCACCGAGAACCGCTTTTCCATCGCCATGAATTTCTGCGACCGCTTCTGGAGATACTCCCGCCTCGAACAGGGGACGACTACATTCGACTTCGGTTTGGTGTCAAGAACGCACCTCGCAGTGGGCTGATTGTCATGCCTCTGGGATTAGCACGCGACCGCTCATCACGCTCGGCGGAGGTCGGCGTGCGCTCGAGTACACTCTGGCGTTTCTGGAATGATGGTGTGCAGGAAGTGCTCTGGCAGCCGATTTCGGAGGATATCCCGCCAGAAATAGGCAGCAAGTGCGTACTTTTTGTTCAGTGCATCTGGCAGTACGAAGGAAGCGAGCAGAGCATGATCGTCAAGTCGCAGCCATTTGCGGTACCGATTCGCTGGCAGCGACGCTAAAACTGAAGACCGATGCCGATACGGATTTCGTCCCAGAGCATCGGTGTGTTACCGCCGAAGGGGAAGTGCTGACCCGATGTGCTGCGCAGTTGGTAGATGCCCCACGATAGTGCAGAACGCAATACCAGCGCGGCAATCGCAGCAGCACGAGGGTTGCGTTGCTCGGCACCGCTGAGCGCGATGCCGAGTGCTGACTGTGCCGCACCCTCCAGCAGCAGACTTCCCAGCCAGGGAAAGAATGCGTGGTTTTTGTAGAGCAGCACGCGTTGGTAGCTTGCCTCCACGACAACCGTACCGTCGAAGCGATAGCCGATCGTGGCGCTGGTATTTGCACCGAAATGCGAGCTTCGGTAGGTGTCGGCGATGGCGGTGGCGTTGGTAACCGATGCACTATCACCGCTGGTGGGAGCGGTGCTTGGGCGGATATACGACCACGTCCATCCGCCAGAGTGGAGCAGGTACAATCCACCGCTGCTGTCGAGCTGATGTCCGCTTCCGAATCGGAAACCAAAACGCCAACCTTCGAGTGCAACGCGCGTTGTATCCCGAAACGCCAGCGATGGCGATAGTGCCGCAACCGTAACGCCAGTTGCGTTGAGTTCGGAAACAGAGCTATTCCTGTTGAGCCGACGCGCACGAATGCTCCCAAAGTCCAGCTCCATTGCCAAGGCCGGAGAATACAGCGGCGACTGGTGCACTGATGGAACGGAATACCCTGCTCCCAGGCGGAGCACATGTTCGGTCGTCGGAAGCAAAAGATCAAGCCGAATACGTGCACCGCTGCGACCGATCCGGATACCCGAGTCGAGGGAATCAGCCGCGTTGGTTGTATCCGATTGAGCCAGCGCAGACGCTAAGCCAATGAGGAACGCTACAAGAAATGATCGCAGTCTGCTCATCGAGTATGAAAAAACATGTGGCGGCAAAGATACCGCTGCCGCCACACGGTGCTGAATAGGTTGGCTCGCTTTATTCAATCACGATCGGCTGGAACCACCGTGTGCCGGTGCCAGCGATGGAAGACACCAGCCAGTAGGTACCGGCAGCAAGCTGATCGGTTGGAAAAGCGATGGCGTCCGCTTCCACGGCAAATGGTAGCAGATATTCTTTGCCCTTGGCATCGAACAGCCGGGCAGTGATGGATGCAGAACCAACAGTTGCCGGCACAGTGCAGCGCACAATTTGCCCTCGACGTGCCGGCTGTGGATATGCGATGGTATGGCCAGTGATTGGGTGCGATGGTCGAACCGAGCTGGCCGTCGAGTCAATGATGTACAAGCCACCTCTTGTGGTGACAATCAAGTGCCTGCCATTGAAGGCAATCGAGAGTGGAGCATCCCTGTAGATAGATCCCGATGTCGGGAAATACTCTTTGAGCGGAACGCGCGTTATCTGGAGACTTCCATCAGCAGCGTGCTGAAGGAAGTAAATCATTGGGTAGGAACTGTCGCCAATCATACCTATGCCAATTGCCGCGATGCCATTGCGATAGGGAGTAAACCCTACCTGACTGGTAAGGAAACCCATTTTCCCATAGAGCCGCTCGGCATGCCGAGTAAAAACATTGTAGCGAAAGATCCCTACAAAGCTCGATGTATCGGTCCCGGGTGCAATACGAGTTGGGAAAGGGCACACAACGTAGAGACAACTGTCGTGTGACCAAATGTATGCCGTTTGGAGTCCGTTGGTGTGGGTTAGTCCCGAGATAGGTCGGACAATTTCTTGCGCACCTGTTGTTGGGTCAATCCGAAGAAACGGAATTGGCTGAGGTGCAAACCTATTTACAGGTGCGGGAACACTAACAAGTGAATAGATTGCACTATCAGGAGCGAGCACCAGATTGCAGGGTATGGGGAGTCCAACAGAATCGAGATACTGGTTGTCCAACAGTACGCTGCTGCGGAGAAGCAACGAATCATCCTCTGGTGCACCGCTGTAGATATCAAGGCGGGGTGGGTAATTCCATGTCTGATAGTACGGAACCCAGAGACGCATGCTCGTTGATAGGGCAACAAATGTCGTATCGTTTCGATGGGGAAGCGTTATGCTGCTGAGGGCAGAATAACGCTCGCGTCGCCATTCGGGCAGTGGGGGCATAGCAACGAAGCTCCACACCGGCTGCCCAGAGCTTGGTGCCTGTGGTGTATGGCGTAGCAGGTGGCTGGAAAGAGATTGCTCCGAGACCTTGGTCGTATCGTGGTTCAACCATCCCCACCATGAGTGTGGGGTCATCGGGTCCTTCGGTGCAAAAAACAGCGGTGCCGTCTGATTGACATCGAGCGAGCTTTGTATCCAGCGGGCGGCTTCGGGGAAGCCCGAGAGCCGGTCCAGCGCAATCCATTGGCTATCGCTGAATCGAAGCTGCCAGAGCGCGGAATAAAACCCCAGACTGTCGTAATTGTTGCGCGTGTTGGTGTAGTCGCCGATAGCCCAGAAATAAATGCCCGATGAATCGGCAGCACTGGCTTCCAGGTAGTACGCCGGTCGTGGTGTGGTAATGCCGAAGGCAGCGTTGATGACAGCGGTGGGGATTGAGCGGTGCTGTGCTACTCCCGGGAGAGTAATCAGCAAAGTCGCAAGCACAATGAGGGCTATCATGGCGTCTCCTTGTCTTGTTCAACAGCCATCTTCGCACGGTTTTGCGTACTGGTCCTGCTGGCTGCAGGGGAGGAGTGCATGCTTGCCAATCAAGCGCAGCGAATAGACGGTATCGAGTGGATACAGGGGATTCGGTTGAGTACAGATTTCATACTCGCGCTTGCAGCATGTCTGTCCGCACGAATGCCATTTCCACGTCTTGACCGTGTTCGATTGTGGGTCGAAATTGGGGTCGGGGAATTGATAGCCTTGCTCGCAACCTTCGCGCGCGTTGACGCTGTAGGTGCACGAAAGCCAAATGCCACAGGCAGCGGTATAGACGCTCGCGGTGCGGAGCGATCCTTGCTGACAATCCGGGATAGGATACTGCACGCCCCAATTGCTGTATGCCTGGTTTTCGAGAAGGTGCGTCAGCGTGGCTTGGGTGATGTAATCGAGCAGTCCTGAATAGCTGTGGTGGTACAGCACAAGCCGATCCCACCCTTGACAGCCCGCAAGTGGCTGGATGCCCGATTCCTCGAGCGCGATCTCTAAGCGTCCGTTGCAGACGCGCCATTGGTACGTTACCTGTGCGGCGCAGTCGGGAGGACCAAGCGAAAGGTTGATTGTCTGGCTCTGCCATTGCGAGCAGCCCGGCTCATCTGGTGGGCAGAGGGGCTGCGCACTCATCTCCATGATGCAGACCAACAAGAATGCTACGGCGTGTCTCATGGCTGTGCCGCGCAGATTTGTGAAACATTCCACCCGAAGATAAAAAGTTTTTTGTTGGTAACAAATTTTTTTCTGCGCCCTGGGAGAGCGGAATATTACCCAGCTACTGCCGTGCGATGGCAATATCCATCGAGATGTCGAGTGCCGGAGCCGAATGGGTCAACGCGCCAACCGAGATAAAGTCCACCCCTGTTTCGGCGAGAGCACGCACCGTATCCAGTCGGACGCCGCCGGATGCTTCGGTTTCGTAGCGGTGGTTGATGCGCTCGATCGCTACGCGGAGGTCTTCGAGGGAAAAATTGTCGAGCATGATGCGGTGGAAGCCACCGATAGTGAGTGCTTCGCTGAGCTGATCAAGCGATTGGACTTCAATCTCGATCCGGATGCGTCCAGCTTCCCAGAGAGGGCGAACAGCGTTGAGCGCCGCTTGAATGCTCCCGGCAGCGGCAATGTGGTTGTCCTTGATGAGCACCATGTCGTCGAGTCCCATGCGATGGTTGGTTGCGCCGCCAATTCGGCAGGCGTACTTGTCCAGCAGTCGCCAGGCGGGAATTGTCTTGCGCGTATCGAGAATCCGCACGCCGGTACCCTCGACTGCTTGGACGTACCGGCGCGTGAGGGTTGCCACGCCGCTCATTCGCTGCAGAAAGTTGAGCGCTGTTCGCTCGGCTGCTAACAACGCGCGTGCATTACCGTATACGTGTGCGATTGGTGTTCGCGGTTCGACCAGTTGACCTTCTTCCACCAATGGCTCCCATACTGAATCGGCATCAACTGCTCGAAACACCAGCGCTGCAATGGGTAGCCCGCAGATAACCCCCGCCGCTTTCGCCATCACGGTCGCCCGTGCCTGCCAGCTCGGCTCGATCGTCGCTTCGCTGGTGATGTCGCCGCTGCCGATGTCTTCCGCCAGTGCAATCTGCACCAACCGCAGAACCGATGCATCGTGTATGACGTTACGCATGCGCTGCCTGTTGGGTGTGATGCTCCAATATGCAGCGGTAGATCGGCAGCATCTCTGGCTGATTCCACCGCTGGGCAATGTCCGGTAATGCCATGATCTCGGCAATAATGCGTTCGTTGGCTTGTCCGCGACGGTACGCCTCGTCGTAGGATACATCTGGCATGAATGTCACGAGCGTGTAAAGCGGCGTGTACAGGTCTGGGAATTGCTCCAGTAACAGGACCTCGATTTTTTTGCGGAGCACAAAAAGATGGTCGGCGACTTTGTCCCGCATCTCAACGAAGTTGTCGAGTGCCAGTTGTGCAACGGCGTCGCCGGCAGGTTTGCGGATGCGTTGATAGTCGGCAAGCACAGCATCCCAGTTGTCGCCGTGGTGATCAAGCAGCTCGTCGAGAATGCGGCAATCTTCGAAACCTGCGTTCATGCCCTGTCCGTAAAACGGGACGATTGCATGGGCAGCGTCGCCAATGAGCACGGTGCGCCCAACAACCCACGGGAAACATCGGATCGTCACCAGCGACGAGGTTGGGTTGTGCGTGAAATCCTCCACAAGAGTGGGCATGTGCGGAACTGCATCGGGGAAGAATCGCTCGAAAAACGCCAGAACATCAGCATCGCTTTGCAAGCTTTCGAACGATACCTCGCCCTCGAAGGGAAGAAAGAGTGTGCAGGTGAACGTTCCCTCCGGATTGGGCAGTGCGATCATCATGAAGCTGTGGCGGGGCCAGATGTGCAGCGCATTGGGTTCCATCCGAAAGCCGCCACCGTCGGCTGCTGGTATGGTCAGCTCCTTATAGCCGTAGTCGAGATACTCTTGGCAGTAGTTGTAGCGGTCGCGGTAGTGCAGCGCATCGCGCACGGCAGAGAATGCGCCATCAGCACCGAAGAGCAGATCGCATTCAATGCGGCGCTGCTCGCCTGTTCGGGTATAGACAAACGTTGCTGCTGGAACCTCTGGCTCAACGCCAATGCATCGCCACTCAAATTCCAGCTCAACTGTTGGCAAGCGGTCTGCTATGTCCAGCAGCGTTAGGTTGAGTCTGCCGCGCGACAAGGAGCGTATGGCTTGACCGGCGATGCCATACGGCTGAAAGTCCAGCGTTGTGTCCTCGTGGTGAATCATTCGTCCGCGCATTGGGATCGTCAGCGGAACAATAGTATCGGCGATGCCGGCTCGCTCGAGCGCACGGATGCCGCGATCGCTCAAAGCAAGATTGATCGAACGCCCACCGGTATAGCCCTGCTGCCGCATGTCAGGGCGCCGCTCCATGACACGCACATGGTAGCCGCGCCGCCCGAGCATCAACGCAAGCAGCGCACCAACTAATCCACCACCAACAATGAGAATCTGCATTGTGTCATCCGTCACCGAGTCCAACAAGTGCAGCATTGACGCCCCGCACCTGGCGCGTGCAGTGCGTCGGAGGGTTGAGTGCAGCCTGGTGCATCAAGCATTAGAGCGGATACTGAAGCCAAAGCGAGAACTGAAAAAATTGCTCGATTGCTTCGCTGGTCTCGAAAATCCGCGTCGGCGTCAGTAGTAATCCGCGCCGTTCAGGATTGGTCGTTCGGCTATCACGTCCGATCAGGTTGAACGCGCCCCAGCTTATGCTGAGGTTGATCATGACCCGCTCATCGAGCACGCCTTGTGCCCCCAGACGAACAACACCACCGCCGCGAAGGACGGTTGGCTTGAGCGTTGTGTCTATGGCGTAATCGGGGACCGTTGCACCTGTGGATTTGTCAACAACCTGGTAGGTAAAGCTGGAACCGCCAACAAGCGACAGTCGCGGTTCGACGCTTGCGTAGAGAAATGCCTGTGCCAGCGGTAAGTCTGCAAAACGATACTGCACGCCCGAACTCAAGGTAAACACGTTACTTGCAACTTCGCCGTGACCGATAAAAAGCAGACTCTCGAGGCGTTGTTTGCCGCGAAAAAACGTTGCCTCAATGCTGACAGGTACAAACCATCGCTGCTGCTGGTCGAGTGCCTGGATAAAGCGAACAGTCAGTCCCGACTGGGCACCGACAAACCGTGAGCCGTTGACGTACACAATGCCGGAGTCGTTAGTCGAGGGCGTAAAAATCAAGTTCGTGGCTGCACTGTTGACCAGGAAGGTGGCAGTATAGCCAAGCGCTACTGTGGTACTGTACACTTGTGCAGATGCACCGACTGCCAGCACCATCGCACTGAGTGCTGCCACACATATTGCTCGACGCATGCAGAATTGGCTGACCGTGAAACGACTGCCAGCGAATATACGAGCGTTGCTTGTGCCGCTTCCCTCAGAGTTGCTCCCGAATATGGTATTCGCGCGTGCTCTGCGATTGCCGCACCACCAGTTCACCGATCAAGCCAATCGAGATCAGTTGCATGCCGACGATCATGAACGCAACCGCCATCAGCAGGAGGGGGCGGTTGGTCAGGTACGTTCCCCCCAGTGCCCACTCGATGGTTAGCACCAGCGCAATGCCAAATCCTGCCATCAGCAGCAACGTCCCGATCGAGCCGAACAGATGCAGCGGTCGCTTTAGGTAGCGCGTCGTCAGAACCACGGTCAGCAAATCCAAAAAACCTTTGACGTATCGGCTGGCGCCGAACTTGGAGCGACCATACTTGCGGCGATGGTGCTGGACCGGCAGTTCGGTAACGCGAAACCCTTCCCAATGTGCAAGTGCGGGGATGTACCGGTGCATCTCGCCATAGATCGCCAGCGTTTTGACGACCTCCGCGCGGTAGGCTTTCAGTCCGCAGTTGAAATCGTGCAGCCGAATGCCGCTGACCAGCGACGTGACAGCATTGAAAAGCTTCGACGGCAGCCGCTTTTCGAGTGGGTCGTGGCGAACGTGTTTCCAACCCGAGACTACGTCGTAGCCGCGGTCGAGCACCGCAAGCAGTTTGGGAATTTCATCGGGATCGTCCTGCAAATCAGCGTCAAGGGTAACAACCAGCCCATACCGTGCGCGCTCGAACCCGACTGCCAGCGCTGCCGACTTGCCGTAATTGCGCCGAAATCGAATGCCGCGGATGTGTGGGTTTGCAGCGTTGAGCTGGCGAATAATCTCGAACGAGTCGTCGCGCGAACCATCGTCAACGAAAATCACCTCGTAGTTACCCCCGGCAAGGGACACCAGCACGGCGGTCAGGCGTTGTGCCAGTTCTGGTAGCGAGTCCCGTTCATCGAGCAGCGGAACGACTGCGCTAATGCCGAGTGCTGCGTATGGTGGCTGATGCGTGTCCATGGGGCGGCAGGTTGATTAGTGACGCGATGCAAAAATCAGCGTTCCCACCCGAATGCCGTACGAATGCCGTAGCGATAGAGCATCCACGGTGCATCGGTCAGCACACTGCCCAGCGGGAACGACGCGTATGCCTCGATGCTGAAGGAAAAAACGCTGAAGGTCGCTTGCCAGCCTGCGCAGATGTCGGCATACCACCGCACCGGCGCTGCCGTCGAAAGGCGCGCTTTGTTCAGAAGAGTCACTGTGTCCTGTCCATTTGCATAGCGAAGCGCCGATTTAGCGTCGGCAATCTGGACGTACTGCGTTGCTTCGCTCAGAATCAGGACCGAGCTTTGCACAGTGGCACCGACGTAGTAAAACGAACTCAGGTAGTCAATCGAGATGCGTCCGGTTGTATCCAGACGCAGCGGCTCGGAAGCAACGAACGCGCCGTAGAGCGGAATCATCATACCAATCCGAGCTCCGAGAAAATGCTCGTTGTTGAACAGCACGCTGACTTCGCGAAAAGCCATCGGCATTCCACTCAAGGACAGGTACTTGCGCGAGGTGTCCAGACTGAAGAGCCGCTCGCGGGAGATTTCGTACATCGCCTCTGCCCGTAGAATGCAGTGGAGAAAAGGCACATTCCATTGCACGCGCGCTGTGATGGGAACGCTATAACCGAGACTGGGGAAATCGTCGTCGGCATCCTCGTCGGACCACGGCTTTTTGATATCATCTTCGCTGCCACGGAAGGGTGAGTCAGCACTCCACGTGCCCGCAATCGGGCGTGTACCGGCGGTAGTGATATGCGATGCGCTACTGTGTTGGTAAAAATTGATCGTGGTGCCGGCGTAATAGCCGGTTGCAGAGTACGGTCTCGGGAACCATCCGACCGAAAGGTAGTGGAGAAAATCGCTCCCGACCACGCTGTCGTTGACAGTGCCAGCTTGCTGCGCTGAAGCAGTTATGCACACGAGCAAAAGCAACAGTCCACTGGGTCCAAGCCGCATGCTACTGCATCACTTTCGATAGTTCCACCCGACGGTTGCGGCGGTAGTATTGCTCGGTAGGTTCGCCGGGACGCCGCGGTAATAGTTGCCGCTCTCCAGCGGAAATGCCTTCGAGCAACGAACGCGGTACACCACGGCGTTCCAATTCCTCGATGACAAATTCAACCCGGCGACGCCCCAGATCGAGATTGTAGGTGTCGCTGCCATTGGGATCGGTATGCCCCACCAGAACAATCCGCTTGATACGATCTTGGTAGCGAAGAATGTTCGCTGCAACGCGGTCGAGTTCGTCTGACCATCGGCGATCGGTTTGCATGCCGTTGGAGTCGAGCACAAACTCGTATGGAATGCGTGCTTGGTCGTGGGGAAAGTTGATGCGGAGCGTTAGCACCTCTGGCACGATCAAGTCCTCGGCAATAGTCAGCGCTGTATCACCAGCAGGAATACGCAACTGGCGAACGTCGTAGAAGCCCGTTTCGGTCTGTGCGGTCAATTCCAGATCGCGTTCTGTGGGCACGGTAACCTCGAATGCGCCAGATGAATCGGTTTGTGTTTGTGCAATGATGCGTTGCCGTGGGCGTTCGCGCACGCTAATTTCAGCATCGGTGACGGGCTGGTTACGCGCTGTGCGGACGCGCCCGCGGACGCGTGCCGTCGGAGGCGCCGGTTCGTGGCTGGTTTCTTCCGCAATCGCCGGTGGTGGCGCTTTGGGACGCTCCAAGCGCTCGGCTACATAGAGGTCGAAGTTGCGCTCCCGACGGTTGGAGGACCAGTAGAGAACCTGTCGGTAGTCCGCCGGTGTTGACGGGAACAGCTCGTCGTATTCGGTGTTGATCGGTGGGCGCAGATTCACCGGTGTACCGACCGTGATGCCACCGGCTGTCAGAACAATCGGTGCAGCAAAGAGGTCGTATCCACCGACGCTTTCTCGACCATTGGATGCAAACAGCAACGTGCCATCGCGTGCCAGATATGGTGATAGCTCATCGCACGGGGTATTGACCGTCGGACCGAGATTGCGCAGCGAGTCCCAAGAGCCATCGCGTCGCTGGTACGCATACCAGAGGTCCAGTCCACCGTAACCGCCTGGGCGATCGGAAGCAACAATCAGCAGCTTCCCATCGCTCGACAATGCCGGGTGCGAGGTCCACTGAGCCTGGTCAAGGGGTAATCGCCAACTCTGTACGGTCGTGGGGTGCTCCACGTCGCCACGGAGCTGAACGATGTGGGCTATCCGGCTGGTTTGGGGAAGCACACCGGCAAGCAGCGTGCGCCCGTCGGTTGTCAATGCACCGATGCTCCGAGCAGCGGAGACGAGGAGCTGTTCTTGGCCGACGGCCAGTGAATCCGACGCAACCAGGCGTGCTGCGACGAGCGCTTGTGTTGCGGTGCTTCCGCGGGTGAGCATTGCTCGACTGCTTCGGTCACCTGACAGAAAGCAGACGGCATATTCGTGGTGCTCAGTGGTGGCAGCACCGCGCACAGGACGGATGCGCCAGTAGAAACGCTCATCGCGAAACGGTGGAGTGGTAGCAGTATCGAGCGGCTCACCCTGCCATGCTGTCGGCTGACACGTTGGTTCCGGTGGTGGCGGACATTCGAGCAGTCGCACCGGCGGGGCTGGATCGGGACGAACATTCCGACAACCAACCAGCAGACTGCCAAGAATACCTA
>JBBIUD010000027.1:0-11584 GCA_037440485.1 Chlorobiota bacterium | reverse complement strand
TGAGTGTTCCATTAGCACTGGCAAGTATTCTGCTGTTGCTCTACGCTGCGTTCCGTTCAGTGCGGCATGCGCTCTTGATTTTTTCAGCGGTACCGTTTGCAGCAATCGGAGGAATAGCAGCACTGTTGCTCCGCGGCATGCCGTTTAGTGTATCGGCGGGCGTTGGCTTTATCGCACTGTTTGGCGTTGCTGTTCTCAACGGTGTTGTACTGACCAGTGAATTCAACCGTCGGCGTGCGCGGACGAGCCTCCTTCGCGCGGTGATGGAAGCAACGCGGGTGCGGTTTCGTCCCGTCCTGCTGACAGCAGCGGTTGCTGCACTCGGTTTCTTGCCGATGGCACTGAGCACACGTCCCGGTGCAGAAGTCCAGCGACCACTGGCAACCGTCGTCATCGGTGGATTGATCAGCGCTACTCTTCTGACGCTTGTGCTGCTGCCCGTGCTGTACGTCGCTGTCGAGCGGTGGCACTGGCGGCGCACGCAATCCATAGGGACACTCGCGGCAATGGTGCTGCTTTTGCTCTTCGGCACTCCGACGCACGCACAAGAGCCAATCACACTCGAGCGCGCCTTTGCACGACTCGACTCGGTGCACCCCGACCGCCTACGGTGGCTTGCGACCGTCGCACAACGTTCCTACGAACGGGATGGTTGGCTTTCGCTTGCGCCGCTCCAGGTGAGCGTCGAATACGGACAAATCAACACAGCAGCCAACGATTCCCGTATCACAGCACAATTGCCGCTCCAGTTACCGCCTGCGTATGCCGCACAGCGCCATTATCTCGATGCTCGCTACCAGGAGGCTCTGTGGGGAAACCAGTGGAACCGTCTGCAGCGACGCGCCGAGATTGCCAAGCTTGCCTATCAGGTGCAGTACTGGTTCACGCTGCTGCGCTCCCTGGATAGCGCGCTCCAGGTATTCGATCAAGCTGTGCGCGTTGTCAGTGCTCAACGTGCTCACGGCGTTGCTACCCGAAGCCAGCATGCAGCGATTGTGCTCCAACGCACCG
This sequence comes from Chlorobiota bacterium, assembly GCA_037440485.1. Classification (GTDB taxonomy): domain Bacteria; phylum Bacteroidota; class Ignavibacteria; order Kapaibacteriales; family NICIL-2; genus NICIL-2. The sequence goes on along the minus strand of JBBIUD010000027.1, from coordinate 10,573 downwards.
CCATCGCAAGCCAACGCGATGGAGCACGTGCACAATATCAGGCAGCGCTCGAACTGTTCAACCGTTATCTCGGCAGCGATACAGCCCGGTTCTTCCCGGCTCTCGATTCGCTGACTGTTCCGCCCAACGTTCTGGGCAGCTCTGGGCACCCACTGTTGGAGCAGGCACGTGCACGCGAGCTGCAAGCCCAGGCACTTCGAGATGCCAGTTATGCCGACCGGCTCCCCACGCTGGCACTCAGCTACAGCAGCATTACGTTCATCGGCTACCAGAACATTGATGGTGTTGATCGTTACTATGGACCCTCGACACGCTTCGGTTCGGTCGGGATCAGTCTTGCCCTTCCCCTACCGACACCCTGGGCGCTTTCTCGCTTGCGTGCCGCCGAGGAACAGGTAACTGTTGCCCAGTGGGAGTATCGCGCGACAGCGTGGGAACGGAGCACTGAATACATTCGCGCACGTCAACGACTCCAGGTAGCACAGGCACAACGGCGGGCATTGGAACAACATGATCTCGATGCTGCTGCCGACATCATCGCCAGCGCCACTGCTGAGTTAGACAACGGCGCCATCAACGCGCTGGAGTGGGCACTAGCGCTCGGTCAAGCACTTGCAGTTCAGCGAACCTACCTCGAAACAATTCGGCAGTGGAACGAAGCAATGATTGATGTTCAACTTTTCGGAGAATAACCATGTGGTACTACGCTATTGCTGCACTCTGTCTCCTTGCAGCATGCAGCCAGCAGTCTCCACCGCAGGATCAGCCCGCTCCTGCATCCGACCAAGCCGTCAGCTTGACACCAGAACAAGCCCACACTGCCGGTATCGTGCTCGATTCAGCACGATACGGCACGCTGCCGCGGGTCATTACTCTTCGCGGTACTATCGAGCTGCCGCCTCAAAATCGCGTACGCATTGCGGCCGTGGTCGGCTGCAGAGTGCGCAGTATTGCGGTTCTTCCGGGAGACCGCGTTCGGAAGGGAATGCCGCTGTGCGTCCTCGAGGGCATACCGATCATCGAGCTGCAGGAGCAGTTTTTGGCAATGCGGGTTCTTGCAGAGCAGGCTCTGCACGAATACCAACGCCAACAAGCGCTTGCCTCATCAGACGCAACCAGCCAGCGCGCTCTGCAGGAAGCGCACGCATTGATGCGCCAGCGACGAATTGCGCTGAGTGCCTTAGCCGAACGTTTGCGTTTGCTCGGTTTGGACCCCGCCCGGATGAGCGATACAGCGATCACCGCCTCTGTTGTAGTTCGTTCACCGCTGGATGGATACGTTGCAGCAATCACGGCAACCGTTGGTCAAGCACTGGGACCCGAGCAGCCGATCATGGAGCTTGTGGACATCAGTGATGTGCACGTTGTATTGCGTGCCTTTGAGTCAGAGTTACCGTTCATCCGCGCCGGTCAACGGCTGCTGGTCCGCACAGCGAATTCGACCAATGCCTACACCGCAGTAGTTGTCACTGTTGGGCATGTTCTCGATTCGTCGCATAGCACAGAAGTTCATTGCCATTTCGATCGCTACGATCAGCAGAACATTCGCCCCGGTATGTACGTCACCGCCGAGCTAACAGCCGAGAGCACCAGCGGCTATCGCCTGCCATCAAGCGCAGTTATTCAGTGGGGAGATGAGCACTACATCTTCGTACCCGATAGCAACCGATACCATCTGTTGTCGGTCACTGTCCACGCACAGCATGCCGATTCGGCGATTGTTCTGCCCCGAACAGGAACGACACTGCCATCACGCATTGTCACCAAGGGGGCGTACTGGCTCTTGATGAAGCTCAAAAACACCGCTCAAGAGGAATAGCTGCCGCTCCCTACATTTGCAACAATTCACCATTGGACCGAAGACACAATGGACATTGGAGTTGTGGCAATAGCGTTTATCGCCGGTGCGCTCTTGGCTGCGCTTGGGCTATGGGCGATCGTCGGTACCAAGCTTTCGGCTGCACGCACACACGTTGAGCAACTCCAACAAGCACTCGGTGAGCAGACCGCGCACTACACGACTCTCCAGCAGGAGCGAGCTGCAGAGCGCCAGCAGGCACAACAGGAGATCGAGCGTTGTCAGCAGCGTGTTGAGGAGCTCCTGCAAGAGTGTGCGCACCTTCGAACGCAGGTCCACACACTCGAGCAGCGGCTCGAGGACGATCGCACCTACCGCGAGGAGCTGCAGCGCCAGCTACGGATTGAATTCGAGAACATTGCCGCGCGAGTTCTCGAACAGCGGTCAGCTATGTTGAAAGAACAAAGCGCCGACACGATCGAGAAATTGTTAGCACCCTTGCGCGAGCGCATCGCAACGTTTGAGGAAAAAGTCGAGCGCGCCTACACCGAGCACACAAAAGGCACAGCAGCACTCCGCGAGCAACTGGGGCAGCTATTTCAACTCAACACTCGATTGACCGAACAAGCCGATAGCCTTGCCTCGGCACTCAAAGGTGATAAGCGCGTTCAGGGTTCGTGGGGTGAAGTTCAGCTCGAGCGATTACTGGAGCTGTCCGGCTTACAGCGGGATGTGGAGTACCAAGTCCAGGTTTCGACGACCACCAGCGATGGCGATCGCGTCCGACCGGACGTGGTGGTCTATCTACCCGACGGCAAGCACCTGGTCATTGATTCAAAGGTTTCGCTGGTTGCCTACGCCAGTATTGACGAATCTGGCAGCGAAGAGGAACGCCAGCGGCTGATTCGGCAGCACGTCCAGGCGGTACGCCAGCATATCGAGCGGCTCAGCGCGAAAGACTACTACTCTGCCGAGGGACTTCACTCCCCAGAGTTTGTCCTGCTCTTTATGCCAATTGAAGCCGCGCTGGCGCTCGCACTGCAAGCCGATCGCGAGCTGTACACCTACGCATGGGAGCGCCGCATCGTGTTGACCAGTCCGACTACACTCCTGGCGACACTGCGAACGGTCGCCAGCGTCTGGAAACACGAACGGCACAACCGAAATGCTCTCCAGATCGCCGAGGAAGCCGGAAAGCTCTACGACAAACTGGCTGCTGTACTCTCGGACCTGATAAAGGTGGGAGAAACACTCGAGCGGACCAAGCGCGATTACGAGGACGCAATGCGTCGGCTCTGCACCGGACCGGGAAATGTCGTCATTCGTGCTCAACGACTCGTAGAACTCGGCGCGAATGCAAAAAAGGAGATCCCTCGCTCGCTTCTCGACCGTGCACGAGATTCCGAGGCTTCATCATCCCTCTGACTTATCATCCTGAACTTGTTTCAGGGTCTCGTTCTCTCACCCTGTCACCCTGAACTTGTTTCAGGGTCTCCAGATGCTGAATCACGTTCAGCATGACAGTCACGACGCAGTCAGATGCTGAATCAAATTCAGCATGACGCTTGCGGATATGTGCACGATGTACCACCGTCACCACGCTATGCTCCTGTCACCCTGAACTTGTTTCAGGGTCTCCAGATGCTGAATCAAGTTCGGCATGACAGCCACGACGCAGTCAGATGCTGAATCAAATTCAGCATGACGCTTGCGGACATGCGCACGCTGTGCCACCGTTACCACGCTATGCTCCCGTCACCCTGAACTTGTTTCAGGGTCTTCCACCGGGACTTTCATTTTGCATTGATTACAGCCACCTGTGGATGTGGTAACCGATTTTTGTGCGATCAACTTTTTCTGCAGAGTACGATGCGTTTGTGGATAACGATTCTGGTTGTTCTGGTAAGTGTTATTTCGATGGCTTCAGCCAAGCCCCGGCTTATTGTTCTGGTGTGCTATGATCAGCTACGCGGTGATCGGCTTGAAGCCGTTGAGCCCTGGCTGGGTGAGCGCGGCTTTCTACGATTGTTGCGTGAAGGTGTGGTCGCACGCCGCTGCCTTTTTGAATACGCCACCACAGTAACCGCGGCTGGTCATGCAACAATCGCAACAGGCTGCAATCCATCGCGCCATGGCATCGTTGGCAATGACTTCGTCGTTGCCGGGCGAGCTGTCTATGCAACCGATGATACTGCGTTGGGGGCACCATCGCCACGGCTGCTGCTAGTGCCAACGCTGGGCGATTACATCCAGCGTGTCTATCCGCAGAGCAAGGTGTGGAGTTTTTCGCATAAAGATCGTGGGGCGGTCTTCCTCGGCGGTTTTCATCCGCAGGGTGCCTATTGGCTTGAGCCAGGGATTGGGTTGGGTAGCTCATCGTATTATCCACCGCCGCCAGCGTGGCTGCGCCAATTCAATCAGCAGGATTCGCCGACGCACTATGCCGGTGCGGTCTGGAATGCTCAGCTACCTGGATCTGCACCAGCCGATAGTGTTCCCTGGGAAGGACGATTTCCTGCCGGAGGAAACTGCTTCCCCCACGTACTGCCTGGCGATACCAGCGGTGAGCAGTTCTGGTACGCATTTGCCCTGACGCCCTATGCAATTGAGTGGTTATTCCGCGCTGCACAAGAATGTATCCGAGCCGAAAAGCTCGGCAGCGATGATGTACCCGATCTGCTCTCGATCAGCGTTTCAACAACCGATTTTGTCGGGCATCTGTTTGGTCACGATAGCCGCGAGTATGCTGAAACATTGGTTGCTTGTGACCGCGTGTTGGCAGCCTTTCTCGACAGTCTTGACCGCTGGGTCGGGCGTGAGCACTATCTGCTTGTGCTTACCAGCGACCACGGAGCCGGCAGTATTCCAGAGCTACAACGCGAACGTGGTCACGATGCCGGACGTATTCGCGGCGATACACTCGCTGCATGGGTTGCCCGCTGGGCAGCCGCGTATGGCGGCGATACCGTGCGGATGCTCAAACGGTTCTTTCCACCGTGGCTATGGCTGGATTCAGCAGCCGTTTCCGCGTGTCGGATGTCTGGTGACACTGCCGCAACGCGCCTGGCGCAGTGGCTGCGGAACCAACCAGGCATAGCGTATGCGTTCAGCCGTTCTGAGCTTGAACAAGCGCGCGACACAGGGATTGTGCGATTGGTTCGCCGCAGCTACCATCCTGATCGCTGCGGGGATGTGGTCGTCTATCCAAAGCCGCACTGGATTTTCGGCTCGACACCAGCGCAGCACGGTACGCCCTACGACTACGACCGCTGGGTCCCGCTTATTTTCTTTGGCGACAGTCTCGCGCCGCACGTGCTGACAACTTCGTGTAGCCCAGCCGATATTGTTCCCACCGTTCTCGATTTGCTCGGTATTGCTCCTGCCCAGTGTGACGGGCGTGTTTTGTCCATTTTCCACACGAAGCCCAAGCACTGAATTTTTTTTCCAGCACCAATTTTTTTCTTGCATTGTAGGAATTTCTTTTGTAAGTTTGTAGGAGAAATTCCTACACGGCGTATGTCGGCGTAGGAATGGAGTGCATGTTCAACTTTTCGCAGGAGGTCCGTATGGACAGCCGCACTGTTGCTTTGGAGCTCCTCACCGCCGAGCAAATGCAAACAGTTGTTGGTGGTGGCTGGGGCATCATTTGGGACTTCGGGGAAGATCGTGGCGTTGAGCCCGCTCCTCCGCCCGAAACCAAAGGATAAATCGGGTGCGGCTACCTGGAGTGAAACCATGAGAACGGACACTACCAGGTAGCACAGACAACAAAAGCATGCGCTCCTGGAGCAGTTGCACCGGGAGCGCTGCGTTTTTCGTGAGATAGGAAAAAGCGATTACTGACCGGTGCTGCCAAAACCGCCCTGACCGCGCTCGGACGAGGGTAATACTGCAACTTCCTCCCAATGTACGCGCTCGTACCGTGCAATGACAAGCTGAGCGATTCGCATGCCGCGCTCGATAACAAATGGTTGGTCCCCAAAGTTGGCAAGGATGACTTTGATTTCGCCGCGATAGTCGCTGTCTATGGTTCCGGGGGAGTTGAGGCAAAATACGCCATGGTGGGCAGCTAAACCGCTGCGCGAACGAACTTGTGCTTCGTATCCGTCCGGGAGAGCAATTGCAATCGCTGTGGGCACCAGCAAGATTCGCTGCGGTAATAGTAGCTGCGGTTCGGCAATAGCTGCGCAGAGGTCCATGCCTGCCGAACCAGATGTTGTGTACTGCGGCAGAGGCAGATCAGCAAAGCCAGGGTCAGTCCGTTGAATGAGCACGCGCATCGGTCTTTTCAAAAAGGTCGTTCTCTTCACAGCCAGTGCATCGTTCCTGGTGTGCATAGGGCTCACCTTCCAGTTGCAGTGTGGCATGGTGGATGCCGAAGCGTTGCCCCAGCAGCGTGCGGAGCTGACCGAGCGTTTCATCCCGATTCGCGGTATCTTCAACGACCACGTGTGCGCTCATCGCGTGCGAGGTCGCACCCAACTGCCACAGATGCAAGTCGTGCACACCGAGTACGCCGGGATGCTCAGCTAATGCCTGACGAACATCCTCAAGACGGAGATGCTCTGGAGTTGACTCCATCAAAATCACGATGGCACGCCGCACAATGCTGATCCCACTGCGTGCGATGAAAGTTGTGATTGCCAGTGATAAAATCGGATCGAGCAAATGCCAGCCGGTTAGCTCCATAACGACTCCACCGACAATAACCACCAGCGACGAAAGCAAGTCGTTGAGCACGTGCAGGTAGGCACTCCGCGTCGTCAGGTGGGTTGAGCCGCGCAACACGTACCACGCAACGCCATTGGCAAGCAGTCCAATGGTTGCAGCGATCAACATGGGTGCGGTCTGGATCGTCCGAGGCGAAGTAAGCCGCTCAACTGCTTCGATGGCGATGAGCACGCAGATGACAAGTAGTGCGGCACCGTTGACAAGTGCCGCTAAAATCTCAACTCGGCGCCAGCCGTAGGTAAAACGGTGGTGCTCAGTACGACGCTGGGCGATGCGCAAACTCACATAGGCAATAACAAGCGACGAAAGGTCAACCGCCATGTGTGCACTGTCGGAAAGCAGTGCTAACGATGCCGAAATAATGCTGCCGATAATTTGCACAACGGCGATGAGCAGCGTGGTTCCAATCGCAATCGCCAGCGAGCGGAGATCCGAGCCAAGATGGCTGTGGTCGTGGTGGTGCATCAGTAGGAAGCGCTCGACGGTTCGACATTACCGGCGACAATAGCGACACCGGCGCTTGTGCCCAGTCTATCGGCACCAGCTCGCAAAAGCTGCTCTGCCTGCGCACGCGTTCGGATACCACCGGAAGCTTTGACCTTGACCGTAGGTGCAACGGCAGCACGAAGAAGCATGACGTCCTCGACCGTTGCTCCACCATAACCAAAACCCGTGGAGGTCTTGATAAAGTCGGCGCCGGCTGAGCTGACTAGCGCTGCTGCACGGCGCTTTTCTTCCTCGTTGAGTGCACCGCATTCAATGATAACTTTCACCAATGCACCACCACGGTGTGCACTCTCAACAACACCAGCAATGTCATCGAGAACCTCGTGATCACGCCCGCTTTTGAGTGCACCAATGTTGATCACCATATCCAGCTCGCGCGCACCGGCAGCTAAAAGATGCTCTGCTTCCGCACGTTTCGTTGAGGGAAGATTTCCTCCCAGCGGAAAACCAACAACCGAGCACACAGGAATTGTGGTGTGCTCGAGGATGCGCACGGCGAGGGGCACCCATGATGGCAAAACACACACCGATGCAAATCCAAATTCGATTGCCTCGCGGCAGAGTTGTTCGATACGGTCAGCGGTGCTTTCGTCCGGGCGAAGAAGCGTGTGGTCAATTGTTGCAGCGATGTTCATTTTTTTAGCGTCCAGTCAGATGGTGAATTTTTTCGACGCGGCGCTCGTGACGTCCGCCCTCGAAGGTAGCATTCAGGAATGCATCGGTCATCGCGATGAGCTCATCGGTTGTGTGAAAGCGTGCGCCCATGCAGAGAATGTTCGCGTTGTTGTGCTGACGAGCCACTTGTGCCATGGCAGGGGTGCAACAGTGCGCTGCTCGAATGCCGACGACTTTATTGGCAACAATCGAAACGCCAATGCCACTGCCGCACAGCAGGATACCAAGATCATCGTCGCCGCTGGCAACGCATCGCGCGACGGCGATGGCAATATCGGGGTAGTCCACGGATTCTTCGCTGAACGTTCCGAAGTCGTGCACGAGGTACCCTGACTGGCAAAGATGTTCCGCCAATTGATTCTTTGCGTAATAGCCGGCATGGTCTGCGCCGATCGCAATTCGTTGCATCACAGTGGAGGATAGGTGTGGGACTGCTGTTGGATTCTGCGAGCAATGCCGGCGTCGAGGCTATAGCGACCAGCACCGGCGATCACAATCGCAACACTAAAGACGGCATAGCAGAGGGCAAATTCTTTTCGAGCCCAGGGATCGGTTGCGTGGGCGCCAAAGGCAGCAACGAGCATGGTGATTGCAACAAGCATTGCCGCCGGTCGAGTCAAAAATCCGACGGCAAGGAATAGCCCACCGATGAATTCTGTCAGTGCAGCGAGCCATCCCAATGCAGGTGGCAGGTGCAGTTTGGTGACGACAGTTTCCATAAACCGTTCCATGCCACCGAAGAGCTTGAGGCTGCCGTGGTAGAGCATCATTGCGCCGGTCCACAGCCGTATGAGCACGAGTGCAGCATCAGCATTGCCATTGCCAAATAAGTACAGCAGACGCATTATGGTGTTGTTGAGTATTGCACAATTGCAGGTTGCTGGGCTGCAAGGTTGGTTGCTAACTCAACGAGTGCGCCAGGGGGAAGAGAACCAATCAAACCCAGCTCTTTCCATGGATACTCAGGGTCGTCGTACAGAAGTGTTGCAACGGCGAGCATGTCTGCAATTCCCTCGGTCGTTTGAAAAGCTTGCGCATAGCGGCGGCGTATCTTGTTCTGTGCACGCTCGAAATGCTCTGCCTGGCTCGGCGTTGTCACCGACGCGGTCAGCAGCGACTGCCACTGCTCGAGCAGAAAATCAGCGGTGATAGATTTATCACGCGCAATGGCGGTGAACTCAAAGAGCGAACCACGTTCGCGTGTATCAACACTAGTGCTCGCGTAGTGCGCAAATAGTCCGTGCTCAACGAAATGACGTGCCACGGGAGATGACCGTCCTGCACTGAGAACTGTTGCCAGCAGTGATGCTGTTAGTGCTGTTTCCTTGTCGTGAATGCCGGGTAGGTGGTACATACAGACGAGCATATCAGCCGGCAAGGATGAGTCGCGTTCGATGTGATGCATCTGCGCTGGCTCAAAAGGCAATGGCGTCGGCTGACTATTCGATGGAGGGATCGAGGCAAAAGCATCGGCGGCGTATTCGAGCGCGTCTGTGACCGAGTCCAGCGCACCGACGATCACCAGGACAGCATTATCGGGGCGATAGTAGCGATCGTACCACCACCGCGCATCCTCGAGCGTCATCGAGCGCAGATGTTCGGTTGATCCATAGACGTCCCAGGAGTAGCAGCTTCCCTGCGCGAAGGCTGTTTGCGCGATCAGATGGCGAACGGTACCATACGGTTGATTGAAGACGTTCTCAGCGATTTCTTCGAGGACGACGTTGCGTTGGGTATCGAGGGCGCGTTGGCTGATGGCAAAACCGCGCATGCGCGTAGCTTCTAATTCCAATCCGAGCTGCCATGCCGTTGCTGGCAGTGTCATGTGGTAATAGGTCCAATCGAAGGTTGTATAGGCATTCGATGTGCCGCCAGACTCGGTGACGATTTGATCGAAGGACTTGCCGTCGGGATGCGAGAAGTTATCGAACATGAGATGTTCGAACAGGTGTGCATAGCCGGTCTTGGTGGGGTCTTCGTTAGCCGAGCCGACGTGGTAGGCAACGCCGATGGTAATCAGGGGCGGACCATTCTTGCGGAGTGCGACGATGCGAAGACCGTTGGGTAGGCGGAGCAGGCTTGGTGTCATCGGTTGTGGTGCCAGTACTCGACACGACGCTGGAGATAGCGCGCCCGGAGGGATTCGAACCCCCGACCGGCAGATCCGAAGTCTGCTGCTCTGATCCACTGAGCTACGGGCGCGTGGGCTGCAAATTTACGGTGTGTGCGTGGGACCAACGATTGTGCGTGAATGTGGACTGCGCGCTGTCCGGCACAGGAGTACGTGCCTCTTGCATCGAAAGGGTATGGCGCTGTATTTTCGCGGTCCCGAAAAACTCTGCTCTTGTGTCTAGTGGCGCCACGGTTTGAGCCGAGCGCCACGGGCTGAGCAAAAAAAATTTGCACGAGAGGTAGCAGTTTCGTATTTTTGCGTCCCCTTCCGGCGGGAAGGGAAAAAGGACACGGCTCTTTGAAAACTGGAAGCACAGCCAAATCCGACGAGTGAGCCTTGCGAGAAGCGAATTCTCTCCAAGATCGAAAAATTTTTCGTGGAGAGTTTGATCCTGGCTCAGGATGAACGCTGGCGGCGTGCCTAACACATGCAAGTCGAGGGGCTCGTTGTAGCAATACGGCGAGCCACTGGCGCACGGGTGAGTAACGCGTAGGTAATCTACCCCCAACTCAGGCATAACACCTCCAACGAGGTGCTAATACCTGATGAGGAGGCAGCTCCAAAGACCGTTTGGTCGGTTGGGGATGAGCCTGCGTCCGATTAGGTAGTTGGTAGGGTAATGGCCTACCAAGCCGACGATCGGTAGCTGGCCTGAGAGGGTGGTCAGCCACACTGGGACTGAGACACGG
>JBBIUD010000026.1:0-11632 GCA_037440485.1 Chlorobiota bacterium | reverse complement strand
TGTGCATACGGCTGTCGGAGTGCATCGGGGCTGCGACCGACTAAATCCTGGTTCCGGCCGTAGAGAAACACAGAACCTTTGAGCGTATTGGTACCGCTCCGCGTGATCGCATTGACTAATCCACCCGTGAATCCACTCTGGCGCACATCGTATGGAGAGATGTTCACTTGAAGCTCTTCGATTGCATCGAGCGACAGCAGATTTGCATTGGCTTGGCTGCCGGCAGTTCCCGCCTGCCCTAACCCGAAAATATCGTTGGCAATGGCGCCATCAATTTGGATGTTGTTGTACCGTGAGTTTGTGCCGAGCACGCTGATGCCTTGCAGTCCATCATCGGCACCGAATGCGGTCGTTTGCGTTGCGTATGGATTGACTCGAGCTATATCCGAGAGTGAACGGTTGATAGCCGGAAGCGATGCGATTTCATCGGCACTGATTGTCGTACCACTCCCTGTTTTTGCTGCAGAGAACGTCCGGTCTCCAGTACCGGTAACAACAACTTCTCGCTTTTGCATTTCGGCGGAATTGAGCTTGACATCAACCTGTGTTTGCTGACCCAATTCGATGAATACGCCGGAGATAGTATCGGGCAGATACCCCACGTATGAAACGCGAATACGATACGGTCCGCCAACGCGCAATCCACGCAATGAATAAACGACCGTTTTTTGAGTCGTTGTGCCGTAGCGGCTGCCACTGGGCAGGTGTTCGGCAACAACAGTCGCACCGTAGAGCGCTTCACCGGTACGCCGATCGCTCACCATACCACCGAGTGAACCGGAAGTGACACCCTGTGCATGGATGGCAGTCCAGCCCACACAGCAAGCGAGAAACACCCAAAGGAATGATCGCACTCCAGATTAGGAATCGGTGATGATAGAACGGCTGCAAAGTTATGGACTTAGCACGCCGACTGCTCATCAATTATTGCTAATCTGCTCTCTTCTTGTCATCCATACCTGCTGCACAGTGATAATTGGCAAGCAATTCGCCTGCAGCATGATTTCTGCAATGAGTTCATAACTTGCAACCCGCACAGCCTGCTGCATTACTGCCATCACATTGCAAGTATCCAGAATACATAGCGGTTTGGCAGCAATGCACTGCTCGCTTTACCCACTGCAAGGACCTTCATCATGACAACCAAAAGAAAGACAGCACAGAAGAAAACGAAGTACATTTTTGTTGTCGGTGGCGTGCTCAGTTCAGTCGGCAAAGGCATCGCGTGTGCCTCGCTGGGGTTACTACTGAAGTCTCGCGGCTACCAAGTCACCATACAAAAGTTCGATCCGTACATCAATGTTGACCCCGGCACAATGAATCCGCTCCAACACGGTGAAGTGTATGTCACCGACGATGGTGCCGAAACCGACCTCGATCTGGGACACTACGAGAGATACCTGAACATCTCGATGACGCGTTTCAACAACGCAACAACTGGGCAGATTTACTACGAGGTTATTCAACGGGAGCGCCAGGGTTATTACCTGGGTAAAACTGTCCAGGTAATTCCCCACATCACCGACGAAATCAAGCGACGCATGACCTATTTTGACGGGCAATACGATATCGTCATTATCGAGATTGGCGGAACAGTCGGTGACATCGAATCGCAACCATACCTTGAAGCAGCACGTCAGCTCACACTGGAGCGAGGTCGAAGCTCATGTATAACGATGCTGTTGGCATACGTTCCCTTCATTCGCTCTGCAGGTGAACTCAAAACCAAGCCGACACAGCACGCTACAAAAGAGCTGATGGAATTTGGGATCATCCCTGAAATCATTCTGTGTCGGACTGAATTCCGCATACCGAAGGAAGTTCGGTCGAAAATTGCACTCTTCTGCAACGTTGATGAAGAAGCTGTTATCGAGATACCCGACGTCGAAACGATCTATGAAGTGCCTCTTGTGATGGCACGTCGTAATCTGGATTCAATCGTGCTCCGACGGCTACGCCTGAAGCCGAACACCCTTGAATTGGAAACGTGGTCGCGTTTTGTGCAGCGCGTCAAGAACCCGCGCACGACGATCGAGATCGCACTGGTCGGTAAGTACGTTAGCTACCACGACTCGTACAAAAGCATTATCGAGGCATTCGTTCATGCAGGCGCAATCAACAACTGCAAGGTTGAGCTACGGTGGATAAATGCTGAAGACATCACACGCGATAATGTTGAAGAACTTCTCAGCGGCGTCCGTGGTGTTTTGGTTGCGCCTGGTTTCGGTGCACGCGGCATCGAAGGTAAGATTACAGCTATCGAATACGTCCGAACCCACAACATTCCCTTCTTTGGCATTTGTCTTGGCATGCAGTGCGCGGTTATCGAGTTTGCGAGAAATGTTTGCGGTATGAGCGACGCTAATTCATCGGAGTTCAAGCGTACTCGTCAGAACGTCATCCATCTTATGCCCGACCAAGAAGGTGTCGTCGCAAAAGGTGGAACGATGCGCTTAGGTGCATACCCGTGTTTGCTCCAGCATGGAACCAAAGCACATCGAGCATACAACCAGGACTTGGTGTTCGAGCGTCACCGGCACCGTTATGAACTCAATAACACCTTCCGACACATACTTGAAGAACACGGCATGGTCATGAGTGGTGTCTCACCGGACAATCGGCTGGTGGAAATCATCGAACTAAAGACACATCCATGGTTCGTCGGAGTTCAGTTTCACCCAGAACTCAAATCACGCGCAGTGTTTGGTCACCCACTGTTTATTCACTTTGTTCGGACTGCACTCCGAATGAAACTTGGCGAGGAAATGAGCAATGATCCGGAAAGTCCTGTTGAATAGCATAGCTCTGTGCGTGGCTTTGTTCGCACACGAGCAGGATTCGATCGTGCATTTTTTCTCACTCCCTCTCGATACAGCTATCGCCACAGCAGCAACAGCAATCGAGCAGCGCGATAGTAGTGGCATCACAATTATTGACATCGCCACCGGTAAGGGAGAACTATCAGCGCCCCATCGCATGCACTACGTACGGTTTATCCTCAGTCGTGCACAAACCGATGAGTACGTTTACACCGAATATGCGGGCTCCAAAGTGTTCGCCTTCATCCCTGACTCAACGAATGTCTTTCCTGGCTTTAAGTATGCCCTCAATGGCATGCGTGTTGGCGGACGTCGTCGCGCTATCATTCCACCGCATCTTGCCTATGGTGCTCGTGGACGTCAATCATTCGGTATTGGTCCGAATGAAACATTGATCCTCGATTTAGAACTACTCAAGCTCGACCCGTGATTACAAATCTTGCACTCTTTGAGCATCCGTCGCACATTGACCAGCTCTATCCATTCTCGGTGCTTCATCTGCCGTGGGAGCTTCGATACGGAGCATTCACCATCGCAGATGCTTGGCAACGGCTTAGCGGCGCGACGGTCATTGGTTGCTTTGGTCGCGTGCAGCATCTTGCTTCTTTTTATGCGCGGTACCCATCCTATCGTGCGCACCAACTTGGCGTTGGTAATGTGTTGCTTCTATCGAGCCGATTGCTACCAAGTAGTCAGGTGTTTGAGCAGATTCTACGCGCCACAGACCTTCGAGCAAGTGTCGCATTTACCGTTGGTGATGAGCTTGTTGCTGTTTCAATGCCAATGACCGAGTGGGAACAACTTGATGTCGAGCAGTGGAACGGCGTCGTCAATCACTGCAAGCAGCAGCAATATCCAACTGTCGCGTTGCATTCAGTAAAGACACTTGGGTACCTGTGGGAATTACTCGATATTCAGGCGAGCAATTCGAGCTATTCTCCGATGCTGGGATTTATCAAGCAGACTTTTTGGGTGCCCAGGTTGCGACTCTCAACGCAGAACAAATTGCTGTCGGTGAACAATCTTCCATTGCGCCGTATGTTGTGCTCGATGCTACACACGGTCCCATCATCATCGGTGATCATGTTACGATCATGCCCCATGCGACAATTATCGGTCCCTGTGCGATTGGAGATCATTCAACAGTCAAGGTTGGTGCAAAGATCTATTCGGGGACAACTATTGGAAGGTGGTGCAAGATTGGTGGTGAAGTTGACTCAACAATTTTCCACGACTACACGAATAAGCAACACGATGGGTTTGTCGGGCATTCAATTATTGGCGAATGGGTTAATCTTGGCGCTGATACCAACACAAGCAATCTCAAGAACACGTATCGTCCGGTCGCTGTTGAACTCCCGAGCGGTAAAATGAGCACAGGACGAACCTTTTTAGGTTTGCTCTGTGGCGATCACACAAAAGCCGGAATCAATACGATGTTTTCAACCGGAACAGTGGTAGGTATTTGTGCCAACATCTTTGGATCGGGTTATACACCGCCATTTATTCCCTCGTTTACGTGGGGAGGTATTGAGCAGCGAAAGCTTTATGGTATTGCATCCGCCCTCGATACGGTACGCCGTGCAATGGCTCGCCGGAACCGCACGCTGCTTGCTGAGGAAGAAGCGCTCATCCGCGCCGAATTCGATCGCATCGCAGAGCCGGAAGCGTTACCGCGCTAAGAGCACATCTATCCTGTCGCTGGACTCCTCGAGAAAAACATCCGCTCCTGGGAAACCAACTTCTTTGAATTGAATCAGACCCTCACGGTCAAGGTAAACTTTCGTTGGTATGCCGGTAATTCCAAATCCGGAGACGATGTCATCGCGAAGGTCCAAGACTACTGGGAATGTGTAGTCGGGATTATTGGCTAAAAACTTTTTGACGTGAGCAACCCGATCATCAACGCGCTCCCAGCAATTGACCAGTAGAATTTCAACTTCGTCGTTGGAACGGTACTTCTCGTAGAGTTTCTGCATGTACGGCATGGAGATGCGGCACGGTCCACACCACGTAGCCCAAAAATCCAGAACGACGACTTTCCCTTTTAGTTCACTCAAGCGACGCTGGCGTCCGTCGAGCGTGGTGAGCACAGCGTCACCCAGCATGAAGGTTGTTCCATCGTTGCGTCGGAGCTGCAGACTCAGCGCAGGTTGATTGAGCATTTCTTGCCGTAAGCGGCGGAGCTTTGCCGAACGCGCACGAGAGCGAAGCTGCTCAAATTCTGCTCGAGCACGCGCCGTATCGAGCGACTGCTGCAGAAAACGTGCAACTGTTTGATTCAATGCTCTGCCCGTTGCGATAGCTCGGCGGGCAACCTCGAGCGATTCTTCCCGGCGTCCGGCTGCCATGAGCGCTTCGCTCAGATGCTCGAGCATATCGCCACTGGCGAAAGGACCTAGTATCCGTTCGCACGTTTTGAATGCCTCGATCGCTTCGGCGGTTTGCCCAATCCTGTAGAGAACATACCCCCACGTGTCGTGACAAATGCCACGGAGTTCGCGACGTTGCCACTGATACTCGCACGGAGCAAGGTACCGTGGTCTTTGCTCGGTAGGTTCGAACTCAAACGATCGAATTGCCCACTCGATGTACTGTTGCGCAAGTTTGAGAAGCGAATCCTGACGAACGAACGTAACAGCAAGCATATTCAGCAGAGACGGAGGTGGCGCTGAAGTTACACCAGGGGGAACCGGATACGAATTAATTGTCTGAAGGGCTGCATCACCGTTGCCCTGCTGCAGATAGTAGCCAACCAAATCCATGTACATTTTGACCGCTGTCGGAGAAGAGGAAAAACGCTCTGCAAAGCGGCGAATTCGATCGCGAAATTCCTCGGGCGTTCGCGCCGATGCACAATAGTTCCGTTCTACTTCTTCGGCAAGTTCGCTTGATGGATACTGCAGGGCAAAATTTCGTTCGAGCTGCTCGGCTTCTGCTACGCGTTCAAGCAATCGCAGTGCACGGCTCCGGCTCCGGACATGCATCTCGTTGGTTGAGTCCCAGGGTAAAGCCAATAGCCGATTGAGAGTCTGCTCCAACTCTTCCTGCTCAACTTCTTTGCGATCGTACCGAACGCCGACGTAGGCAAATTTTGTCGGCAGATGGTCTGGCTGTGCTTCAATAGAGCGCTGGAGGTACTGATACGCTTTGTCCAAATTAACTCGACGCGTAATCTGCTGTAGTCCACTGTTACCCAAATACGACAGCGCTAAGCGGAAATACGCACCCTCGACTGGTTTATCACTCTGGTAAATCATCGCGTCCCACATGGCACCGCGATTATCGTCGTACTCACGACCGCTGACGACGCGAAACATAAGGAACACTGCATCGGCTGGAATAGTTGAGAGTTGACCTCGATACGTATTGCCGTCACGCTGAAGGCGAACCTCGAGCGCTGTTGGATAAAGGCGCCGGTCGTCGTAGGCATAGATGCAAAGCCAGACCGAATCTGGCTCACTGAAATACTCTCGGTCTGCGATGTAGGTAAAAGCAATCGAACCTCCGCGTTGAGGCTCTGAGGGTTTGATGCGAAGTTCTCCAGCAAATCCAATTGGCGCAATCAGGAGCAAGAGCCAAGACAGGTGTTTCATCGAAGGTATTCCTCAGGGTCTGTTGTCGGAGTCGGACGGTTGGTCAGGTTTTCAAGAGCTTGACGTGCAGCATTTTGTTCTGCTTCTTTTTTGCTTCGTCCGCTGCCAACGCCAACGCTTGCGCTACCGACGTACACTGCAACAGTGAATTGCTTTTCATGGTCGGGTCCGCTTTCTTCAATGACGCGATACTGCGGAGCACTATACCCACGTGCTTGCACGTGCTCAAGCAAAAGGCTTTTGAAGTTGGTATCGTGCATTACACGCTCTTCGAGCATCAAGGGGAGCAAACGCTCCTCGACAAACGTCCGCGCTTTTTCAAAGCCATGATCAAGATAAACCGCTGCAATGAGCGCTTCCACAGCATCAGCCAGGACCGATTCGTTCCCCTTCGCAAGAACAGCAGCCGCACTATAGCTCATGAGCATGAACTCCCCTAATCGAAGTTTCCGAGCACAAATCGCCAGCGAACGTTTATTGACCAGCCACGAACGCATTTTGGTCAATTCTCCCTCGGCGACATCTTCGTGATGATGGAAAAGATATTCGGCGATAACCATACCGAGTATGGCATCACCGAGGAACTCGAGCCGCTCATTCGATTGGATAGCTGGGTCGTTCTTGACCTGGAGATATGAGCGATGGGTTAGAGCTTCTTCGTAGAGTGCTGCTTGATTGATGGACACTCCCAGCACCGCTTCTAATGCAGCTTGCCGCTCACCGACAATGTGTTCAACTGGTCGCTTCGATTTTCGGCGGAGCGTCTCCATGCGCCGGAGCGTAAAGCGAACAAAGCCGCCGTAGAGTCGGCGCATGATATCAGCAACTGGTGTCTCGCGTTTGTGCATACCACGCATAGAGCTACTGCTCGAAACGCCGAAAACAGAGTGTCACATTATGACCACCAAATCCGAATGAATTTGTCAGCGCTGCATCAAGACTGCGGTGTTGCGGTACATTCGGAACGTAGTTGAGGTCGCACTCAGGGTCTGGAGTAGAGTAGTTGATTGTTGGTGGGCAGATTTGGTGCTGCAGTGCAAGAACGGTCACAATTGCTTCGACTGCACCGGCAGCACCGAGGAGGTGTCCAGTCATTGATTTGGTCGAGCTGACTGCAAGCCGATAGGCATGCTCACCAAAAACAGTCTTGATAGCTTCGGTTTCGTTTTTGTCGTTATACGGCGTTGATGTACCGTGGGCATTGATGTAGCCAATTTCTTCCGGTGACAGGCGCGCATCTTCCAAGCACAAGCGCATAGAGCGCACAGCACCTTCACCACCAGGAGGTGGTGCTGTGATGTGATATGCGTCGTCGGTCAAACCGAATCCGGCAAGCTCGGCATAGATGTGGGCATTTCGCTTACTTGCGTGCTCTAACGTTTCCAGCACCAATGCACCTCCACCTTCCCCCATAACGAAACCATCGCGTTCAGCATCAAACGGTCGGCTTGCTTTCTCTGGTTCATCGTTACGCGTTGAGAGTGCTTTCATTGCATTGAAACCACCAATACCCATCGGACAAATGACCGCTTCACTTCCACCGACAATCATAACGTCGGCACAGCCACGCTCAAGAAGCATCACTCCATCAGCGATCGCATGTGCGCTGGTAGCGCAGGCACTTACGGTTCCATAGTTTGGTCCGCGGAATTTCCACCGAATAGCAATGTGACCGGCAGCAATATCCGAGATCAGCATGGGAATGAAAAATGGCGATATGCGGTCTGGTTTACCACCATGCTGATAGAGCAATTCTTGTTGGCGGTGATACGTCCACATGCCACCGATTCCGCTGCCAAAGACAACGCCAACCCGCTCACCATCGAGTGGACCAGAAAGTAGGTTTGCATCCTCAAGTGCCATCGCAACGGAGGACAACGCGTATTGGGTGAACAGATCCATTCGCTGCACTTCCTTCCGACTCAGGTGAAGCAGCGGATCATACCCTTTGACTTCGCACGCAAAGCGCGTATCGTATTCACTCGCATCAAATTTGGTGATGGGTCCAGCACCGCTTTTTCCTGCCAGCATATTCTCCCACATTTCGGAAACAGAATTGCCGACAGGAGTCACTGCTCCCATCCCGGTCACCACAATTCGCCTACGCACAGCTTATCTCCTGGTGGCAGTAAAACCAGTAATGCCGGTGCATCCGCTTGAAGGCACGATGCACCGGCGCAACGGTGCAGTCGATCGGCTACGACTGTGCACCGGTTTTCGATTCAAGATAGCTGATGGCATCCCCGACCGTTTGGATTTTTTCGGCGTCGCTGTCTTCAATGGTGATATTGAAGGCGCGTTCGAATTCCATGATCAGCTCGACTGTATCGAGCGAATCGGCACCGAGGTCCTTCGTGAAGGACGCGGTTGGTGTCACTTGGGTTTCCTCAACGCCAAGCTTATTGACGATGATTTCTTTGACCTTCTCAGCGACTGCTGACATAGGTAGAACCTCTGGATATGTGAAACAAATCAAACCACGAATATTCAACCTGCTATGGCAGCATTACCATGCCACCATCAACAGCGATTGTTTGCCCGGTAATATACTGTGCGTCATCGGATAGCAAAAATGCAACAACAGCAGCCACATCGTCGCCGGTCCCAGCTCTGCCGAGCGGGATTGTACGCAGCAATGCCTGCTGCTGATCGGCTGAAAGCTTGCCCGTCATCTCTGTTTCGATGTACCCAGGTGCTATGCAGTTGACTAAAATGTTCCGCGAGGCAAGTTCACGCGCAGCTGATTTTGTCAGTGCAATCACACCAGCTTTCGATGCAGCATAGTTTGCTTGACCAACGTTTCCGGAAATACCGACCACCGAACTGATATTGATGATCCGACCAGAGCGTTGAGCCAGCATCGGTCGAAGCACAGCTTTCGTCATCAGGAATACACTCCCAAGATTCGTCGCGATCACATCGTTCCAATCTTGCTCAGTCATCCGAAGCAAGAGCGTGTCCTTAGTAATGCCAGCGTTGTTGACCAATCCATCAATGCGGGATGAATGAGCCATGACTGTTTCGACCAAGCGCTGGCACGCAGTCGCATCGCGAACATCGAGCTGATGAAATGTTACCGAAGCCCCAATTTCTTGCAGCTCACGCGCGATTGCTGTTGCGCGTTCGGCTGAGGCATTGTAGGTGGCATGAACAATAGCACCCTCCCGGGATAAGCGACGGACAATCGCTTCACCAATACCCCGTGAGCCGCCCGTTACAATAACGACTTTACCAACTAAGCTCATACCGACTGAATGGATTGTTGATACCGCTGCAAATCTTCATACGTATCAATGCCAGTAATCTCGACATCACCCGGTAGTGTTCGACGAACTAAGCCTTGCAGGACATTTTTCGGACCGATTTCCGTATAACGTCGAATTCCATCGGCGTACATCGAACGCAAGATTGATGTCCAACGTACTGGAGAAGTCAGCTGCTCAATCAGTCGCTGGCGAATCTCATCAACCGACTGAGCAGGATGCCCCGTTACGTTCATGTAAATGGTACATCGCGGTTGACTGAATGCTGTGTTCAGGATTGCTTCAGCCAGTTTGTTACGTGCCGTTTCCATCAAGGGTGAGTGAAAGGCACCGCTTACAGGCAACTCTGTAACCATGCGAGCGCCTGCTTCCTTAAATCGCGGAAGTAATGCTCGGAGAGCCTCCCGATCACCACTGATAACGACCTGTCCCGGTGAATTGAAATTAGCCGGTACCACCGTACCATCGGCTTCACTACAGATAGCTTCCACCGTATCATCATCGAGTCCAATAATAGCAGCCATTGTACCTGGTTGATGCAAACCGGCTTCGTACATCAATTCACCACGCAATGCAACCAGACGAAGTGCATCGTCGAAGGAACAGACACCAGCGGCGTAGAGTGCTGTGTATTCACCCAGCGAATGACCAGCAACAGCGACTGGACTGCACTGTCCCAAAGCGGCAAGGATTGCTGCTTCGTGAACAAACAAGGCTGGTTGTGTGTACCTGGTTTGTCGTAGCAGCTCCTCGGGACCGGCAAAACAAATGTCGCGAATGCTATAGCCAAGAATACGGTCTGCTTGATCAAAGATACTCCGAGCTTCGCTACTGGAAGCATAGAGGGATTGTCCCATACCAACATATTGGGAGCCTTGTCCGCTGAAAATGAGTGCTGTAGTGTTCAAGTGTGCCATAACAGCTTGTTCAAATCAATTCGACTTTACCGGTGCCAACGACCATCGGAGCCAGAGGCTTCCCCACGTATAGCCAGCACCAAAGCTTGCAAGAATGAGATTATCGCCCGCGTGCAATTTGCCTTGATGATACAGCTCCGAAAGGCAAATCGGGATTGTTGCTGCCGTTGTGTTACCATAGCGATCAATGTTGATCATGACTTTGTCTTTCGGCAAACCCATGCGTCGAGCTGTAGCGTCAATAATCCGAAGATTTGCTTGATGTGGGACAAGCCACGCAATGTCGTCGGGGGTTAGATTATTGCGATGCATGATTTCAGCCGAAACGTCCGCCATGCCGACGACAGCCGATTTGAACACAGTTTGCCCGTCCTGGTGGACGTAGTGCTCGCCATTGGCAACCGTCTCGTGCGATGGCGGACGAAGACTTCCACCTGCAGGCATGTAGAGGTATTTTCCACCTTCACCATCCATGCGAATGATTGCGTCTTGAACTCCGACGCTTTCATCAGCACTTGGCTCGATCAGCACAACACCTGCCCCGTCTCCAAAGAGAACGCACGTTGCCCGATCCGAAAAGTTGATGATCGAACTCATCTTGTCCGCACCGCAGAGCAAGACATTGCGGGCGCCACCGGATTCAACAAGTTTCGCTGCGACCCACAGACCATACACAAAACCAGAACACGCAGCATTCAGGTCAAATCCCCAAGCATTGGAAGCACCCAATTTGCGTTGAACGTTTGCAGCCGTTGATGGGAAGAATTGATCTGGCGTGACGGTGCATACGATGATGCAGTCTATGTCACGAGCCGATATGCCGCGTTGCTCAAGAACCTGTTCTGCTGCTGGGATGATCATATCCGAAGTCCCCCCACTCCGAAGAAACCGCCTCTCGACAATACCCGTACGTTCCCGAATCCATTCATCGCTTGTATCGAGAAAAGTTGCAAACCAGTTGTTGTCGAATACATCCGGTGGCACATAGTGAGCAATGGCGGTGATCTGTGCTTTCATACTGTTGAATGCGATGGTGC
>JBBIUD010000025.1:0-11663 GCA_037440485.1 Chlorobiota bacterium | reverse complement strand
CCGTTCGAGCTTGTCAACACCATGGGTGCGCGATCGGTATGGACCAAATAGCCCAGGTACGATCACGCATTACGAAATTGCTGGCAATCCTGCGGTCATGTCGCTTCTGCCAACATCAACCTACGTCTTTCGAAATGGATTGATTTCGCCCGCCAACGAACAACTTCTGCTGCAGCAGACCAAAGAAGCGCTGGCATATCCACCCTACAACCAATTTGGTGCGTTCTACCTCTATAGTGGCGATGATCCCCGCATCCCACTCTTTCGACGCGTAGCCATTGATTCATTCGATGCATCAATGCAGAGCTATCAACCGCATCGTGAAATCCCAGCATTAGCCGATCAGGCGAGCGTCAACATTACGTCCCTTCTGAGCGATACCGAGCAATTACTCTGGAATGCTGCCGACTCGTTGCTCATCATCCGAACGCCACGCTATCGGGCTGCAAGCGGAGTTCTGCGTGGCAAAATTCTTGAACTCACTGGCAATGCTCTCCACACTATCGAGCGACTCGATAATGGTTGGATTGGGACGGTTGAATTTCTCGCCCTCGACACAGTGTCAATTGATTCAGCCCAGCAGGTTCTGATGACACTTGTAACGAGAAGCTGTGCCACAGGTGCGATCTGGAGCGGTGATTCGTCCACATACCGATTCTGGGGTACCGAGCCAATGCAAATGGAAGGAATGAACATCTCGATGAGCTGGCGCCACGCGGCAGACTCCCTCGTCCTCGTACCGCTCGACTCAATGGGCAAACCTATCTCCTCGCGTGCCCGTGGTTTCGGCAAATCCAGTGGCGGAAGATTCCGCTTTTCCGTTGATCAACGTTCCGATCGAACCACGTGGTACGTAGCACGTTTTGTGTACTCGAGCTATCCAGCCAATGTCACCGATGAATTTTCGAGACCAACAATAAATGTCGGGATCTCGCGGGATAATCTTGAAATCAGTTACATTGGGTTTGCCACCGGTACACCGACGAATGCAACTCTCTACGCCCTTGATGGACGAACTATCATCGCATTGACAGGCACGATTGAATCACCCCGCGACATACGGAACATCGCTGTGCCCGCCGTCGCACCTGGTGTGTATGTGCTGACGACCACAGTGGGAACACAAACGCTGACACATAAAATACTTCTCGCCCCGTGACGCGCGTCACGAGGCGAGATAGTACAGCTTCTGATAGTAAGGAAGGTTAGAATGCGAAGCGGACGTCGAGCTGGGCTTGAACAGTGTTGACGCGCCAGCTTTCGTTCTGCGTTAGATTGGTTATGCCAAAGTTGTAGTTGAGTGAGGGGACAATGGTCATCCGTCGCAAGAAAATTTCGTACTGGATGCCGGCTTTCAACCCGATGCGAAGTGCGTTCGAAGAAGGAATATCGCCGCTGTAGATTACTGCTGTACGCAGATTATCGCGGTACTCATATCCAGGTGCAGGCACAAACTGGGCATTGTCTGGTTCAAGCAGTTTGAATAGTTGCTCGACCTGCTTTTCCAGTGCATAACTGAGCACGGGACCAGCCTGGATGCCAAAGCCCGTCGTCCCAATCCCGAAGCGGTACATTGCTTCAAAATCAATCGTGGTATAGGTAACGTTTGGCTGTTGCCGTTGGCGTCAATGATTCGCGTTGGCAAACGGTCGTTGAGCTGTTCAAACGATGACGGCATGCGATTATAGAGCAAACGGAAAATCAACGAGGAGCGAGAATCTTTCGGATTGCCGAGAATGATCTCCGTATTAATGCCAACAAAAAAACCGTTTGCATTCCCATCTTCCAGGATAGGACACAATGGCGCTTGGTCAGGGCTGGCGTAGTATTGAAAGCCACCCGTTTGCATCACGCGGTTGAAGCCAACAACTGGACCGACAAATATTCGTGATGGAGCTTTTGCAGGCTCCAGTGGGTTTGCAAGATCATCTTGCGCCCAGAGACTTGCAACCGATACACTCAACATCATCACCACAGCAAGAGCGCGCTGTTTCATCATGGCACCAACTCCAATCATGGTTTGAAGAGACAACACAATTTCATGCGGTGACCATCAGCGGTTTCTACAACCAGCAGATACCAACCCGATGGTAGTACGCCGGTGTCAAAAATAACAACGTGTTGTCCTGTTTGCAAGTACGGAGTGTGTCGAGCGAAAATTTTTCTCCCGCTGCCGTCGTAGAGCCAAAGTTCAAGCGCTTGTGGACTATAGACCTCGACGTTTAGATGCAGATGCTCTGAAAATGGGTTAGGAGAAACCGATCGGATTACAGCCCCTGATAGTTGAACGCCTCGTATCGAGTGACCACACACGGTGCCGGTTGTAACCGTCGCCGTTGCACTGTCGTCGTCGTAACATGAGCCAGCAGATATATGCGCCTGAACTGTACCTCTCGGCAACACCGAAAACAACAGCCGCACCGGAACGATCAATTGCCACTGGCAGGTCGTAGAAAACGGTGGCACGGTCCAGTCTGCAACGTATGTATCGGCACTGATGGCAAGAGTAGCATATACCGTGCGTTGGCTACCATCGCACGTAAGCACGACTGGAAGAGTTATTCCACCCTGATACTCAACAAGTTCTGCTGGAATGTGCATCGTGAGTGTAACATCAACCTGACTTGAGCTACCAGGTTCGAAACTTCCCTGCAGATCAAGCATCACAGTACTATCAATCCTGCCATCAACTGATTCTATCCGGAGTGCAGACAGACCGCCGATCGGATTGATCCGCACAACGCGCTGCCGAATCAAAGTATCATTTGCAACAACCCGAACAACAATATCGCGCTTATCGTGTGGGGGTGGCAGCACAATTCGTATGCGCGTTTTATCGCCGCGTGCGAGCGAGGATGGGAAACGGTGGAGAATGCTGATCGGTTGTCCTCGCTCGATCAATTCTGCTGCTGTAAATTGAAGCTGTGCAGTGCCGGTATTCTCGGCAGTCAAAATCAGTTCAAGCGCATCGCAGCGGAGCGGACTTTCGTTATATTCCACCTCAAAGCGAAAGTTGATCGTGTCAACAATTTCAGTCGTATCGCTGGATCCTCCACCGCTTGTATCTGGAGCTATTCCAATCCCCTGAAGCTGGCTCGTGGATAATCCTCGGACATAGTTTGGCTGTGCATCGTGGATAACCGAAAGTATTGCTTGGTGAAGCCCAACACGTGTTGGCTCAAAGACAATTGGTATGGTCAACGCTTGACCGGCTGGGATCGTTAATGGCACTGATGGAAATGTCACGAACTGAAATGCATTACGGTCAGGACCACCAAGCCACAGTGAATCCACGGTCAATGGTTCATTCCCATAAGAGTGCAATATCACCACGGAATACGTACGCTTCTGCCCCAAAGTGACTGGACCGATTGTTGTATCGCTCATTTCGATGCGCGGTAGGGTGCCGTATCCGTTGATTTCAAGCCGCATGACTGAACCATCATCCAATTCAAATTCCAATTCAGCGGTGGTAGCGCCAACCGATTTCGGAGAGAACCGAATTGGAAGACCTATGTTGCTGCTGCGAGGTATGATCAGCGAATCTCCAGGTCGAAGCGAATGAAGAATTGACTGGGCATCTCCTGTCTGCTGTCGGTATCGAATAGAGGCATCTGCTGTGCCCCGATTGTGAATCCGAGCAAGAGTGTCGAAGCGAACCCCAACACGTTGTGATCCGCAGTGGAGCGGCTCAGCAAAGAGTGCTGCCCGAATGCCTCTCCCTCGGAGCATGAAGCGCGTCGGAAGCATTTTATCGTTAGCGACGTCAACCTGGAGAACAATCAACCCTGTGTCAGTTGGTGTAAAGCACACATCAACATACAACGTGTCTCCCGGCTGAAGAGTCTGTGGTAGTGCTGGGAAGGTAAATGCAAACATCTGCGCCGAGGAATCCGCATGGATTTGTTCAATTGCAATTGGTTCTGTGCCGGTGTTGATGAGTGCTGCACGCTGACATCGCGTTCGACCAACAATAACGTCGCCGAAATCAATATCGCTCGTGCTCAAGTCGGGGCGAGGCGTTCTTCCCTCGATGGGTTGGCGATAGGTGCGTCCACATCCAATGTCCCATATGAGTGTATCACGAACAATACCATCCACCGTTGCAGTGTAGCACAACTGTACACTGACCTCGCGCCGCGGCGGACAAACGATCGGAAGCGTCCCCGATAGTGTGTAAACACCATTACCGCCGCGAGCAAACGATACAGACTCAATCGAGAGAGTATCCCGGAAACTAAAGTTTCGTAACGTAACGTTGCGGCAGAGCGTTTCTCCTATCGTTGTTGCTTGGAAGCGTACTGGACGTGGGGATAAATCAACAACCGGTGCTCGATAGCGATAACGGTACCGAATTCCATTACCGGCACCATCGCGGATGATTATTGAAATGCTGGCATCCTGGTATGGATCAAGGACGATCGCACGAAATCCAATACGCTCACCTGTCTGCTCGGTGATGCGGAGTTCATAGTTGTTTGTGCTATCCGGTTCTATTGCAACCGTGGCAAGACCTGAACCACCCGTATCGAATGCATTGCCACTGAGCACTCCACAATTTTCAACGACTGTGAGCATGGGCAGAACAGTGTCGCGAGTGCTCAAGTCCGTTACGCCTAGAATATGTGCATACGAATCGGTGTATCCCATACCGTAGAGCACGCCGGTAAACACTCCGCTATCGGCGTGGAGGACGTGTATCCCTGGCGAGACGGGAAACTGTGCCCAGTACATTCCGCTGCTACGGAATTTCCGGAGTGGTAAATCTGGATCAATAGAATCGGCAACACGCTTACCATCGAGCTTGAGGCTTGTGCTGGCGTTCTCATCACAAACGACATTGACCCAATGCCGATCAAATTGCCGTGAAAAGCTCGCATCGTTCAAGTTCGCCGGTGCCTGAAATACACAGCGTGAA
This sequence comes from Chlorobiota bacterium, assembly GCA_037440485.1. GTDB lineage: Bacteria > Bacteroidota > Ignavibacteria > Kapaibacteriales > NICIL-2 > NICIL-2. The sequence continues at coordinate 6,745 of JBBIUD010000025.1, read as the reverse complement.
ACGTATCGTTGCGTAGGCACCACAATCACCATTGCCGGATCGAAGTTGATCGAGTTGGCAACCGTCGCTGTGGTCATGTACTGCGCTAACGCAAAGGGTTTCGTTGAGTACCACCACGAGGGCGAATTCACTCGTGGGAGCGTCAGCGTATCACCAGCATTGGCAAGAGTGAAGCTAAAGTCATCGCGTTCGGTGTACACCGTGATGCGCGTATCGGGATAGATCGCGACGGCACGGAGATAATCTCCGATTGGCAAGCGTGCACCGGTTGCAAATGGTACTGTCACATAGTTCCAGCCTAACAAGTTGTTCGGGAGCAACATTTCGACGAGGTGATCCTTGCTGTCGAGCCTCTGTGGCAAGCCAATCGGCACCGAGGCACGTACATGCCCTGCAAGTATTGCTATCGGTTTAGTTGCTCGAATGCTCGTAGCAGTCAAATCCCCACTGCCTTGCTGAGATGGATACGATTTGACCAGGAAGCATTCGCCACGATTGAGCTGGATCCGATGCCACTGATTGGCAGTGCGTCCTGCCTCCGTGGGTGATGGGGGGCGAAACTCTACCTCTGTTTGGTCCTGGCTAGCGATAATCATGAATTCAGACTGCCGTATATCGAGCGGGTCAACCGGAGTCCCCAATCCATCGCCGTAGGTATCGTTCGGAAGTGAGAGTACGGTGTATTCTGTTCCCCACATGTCCAATGGTAACGCTGTGTAGCTGTCGCTTGTGGTGTATTGGCTACTCATTGCAAACACGGACACTGGCAGCTCAGAGAGCACTTCAATTGCCCGCCGCAGTGGCGTTTCTGATTGCCGAACTTCGAGCGAATCTGGTAGCAAAAGTGGTAGCGTCTGGTTTGCACTCAGTTGATACTCTTTTTCAGCACCATCGGGAAAGCGAACGCGGACTCGATTAGGATACGCACTTGCAATAAGCAGTCGAAGACGCAATCCCGATTGCTGAATGGAGATTTCATTCTCCATGTAGCCGACAAAAAAATGTGTCCCCTCTGCTTTACTGGGACGCTGGACTGGCAAGGTGTCGAGCACTTGTGCCTCAAGCAGCAGTGGCAACAGTGCAATTGTCAACAGTGCTCCTAAGACACTGAGAGTGCGGTCCATTATTCCTTGCCGTGTTGTTGAGTGAGTGTGTTCATGTGCAGTAATTCATGCCACGTTGGCTTTGTTTCGGTCTTCCACTCAAATTCGTGCAAATACCGTTCCGTAACCATGTGTTCTGGGACGTACTCGCTTTGAACACCTCCATACCACGTGCACCGAGCAATTTTCCCCTCAGCAAAGCTGAGCACAACGCGGTCACTGGCAACGCGCGTGATTCCGTCAGGTGCAGCATTATCTGTGCGGTGCTGGTATAGCGTTTGAACGGTGCCATACCCGCAGACAGTGCGAAGGGAATCATGCTCGAAATCAAGCGTTATCGTATCAGCAATCATTTGATGCGGAGCTAAGCTCAGGCTATCGTCGCGCAATCCTAGCATTGCTTTCTCGACTGCTGTGATGCGGTAGATACGTTGCTGCCGAAGGTACGCACTGATTCGACCTCTGGCACTGATTTGCGCTGAGTCCGCCCAGATGATTGGTTGTTTTCCTTCGAGCATCATCGAGTCACCGTCAGCAATCGAGATACTATCAGCACGCGCGCTGAGTGTCCCTTGCAGACAGCGTACATTTCCGACCCCACGCATCCACTGCTGTCGGAGACTATCGCGAAAGAAAACGAGACACTCGGCACGCATGAACAGGGTGTCAACTGAACTTGCGTCCCATCGCACGAGGAAGCTTCGACCGCAAACCCATGCACTCTGCCCCGTTGGATATTGATAGGCTGAATCTCCCGTGACGATCGCTTGATCCCGATGAAAGTGTATTCGGACATGCCCCCACGCATGGCGCTCACCACTACGGCGACTATAGGCAAGGCTGTCGCTTGTAATCGTTGTCGAGCTGTCGCGCAATTCCACCCCATCCCGAAAGATTGCCTGCTGTTCATCGAGGTAGTACTCTCCCCGCGGTGCTCGGAGTGTTGCAATACTATCTTGAATTACAACATTGCCTTCACCGCGTGCTCTTCGACCCGCAGCCAGATATTCGCCACGCTCCATCGTTAGCCGAAGCGCCCCATGGGTAATAACGACATTCCCACGAAGCTCAGCCCGCTGGGCAAGCAGATGTTGGCGTGCTCGATCACACCGTATCTCAACGGTACCATGCTGGAGGACGACATTGCCCTGCAACTCACGCACAGGACCGCGCTCGGTTTCGTATCCCACCATCTGATCGGCGTGGCGTATGAGCAGCGGTGTGCGTTCCGTAACTTGCGCCCAGCATCCTGCTTCCAGCACGAAAAGGAAGCTGGTAAGCGTCAATATCGCATGGAAATGTCGAACCATTCGATTGTATGCTCGAAACGAATTCATGCAAACATTGCTGTCATTGAATCCGCTTGAACGCGGAGAACAAACGACCGCAGAACGGGGAATTGCAATCGCTGTCGCCCGCAAAGGTACTGACCGCAGCAGTATTGACGAATACCTCGATGAGCTTGAGCAGCTCTGCGCAACGGCGGGTGCAGAAATCGTTCTGCGCTTTGTTCAGGAGCGGGAGCGGTTCGACCCTGCCACGATGATTGGAAAAGGAAAGCTTGCCGAATTGCAACAGCTCGTTAGCGATTATGCTGTGCAGTTTGTCATTTTCGACGAAGGGCTCAGCCCGGTGCAGGTACGCAACCTCCAAGCAGCACTCGGGGTCAAGGTGCTCGATCGCTCGATGCTTATCCTGGACATTTTCGCAAAGCACGCACGGACACTGGAAGCAAAAACGCAGGTCGAGCTCGCACAGTTGCAGTATCTCTACCCCCGACTGACTCGACTCTGGACACACTTATCACGCCAGTACGGTGGAATCGGCACAAAAGGACCCGGCGAAACACAGATCGAGTCAGACCGACGCCTTATCAAAGAGCGAATTGCACATCTCAAACAGCGACTGCTCGACATTGACCAACAGCGATCGGTTCAGCGTAAAGAGCGGCAGAGTACGTTTCGCTTCGCACTTGTCGGCTACACCAATGCTGGAAAATCTACGCTATTCAACATTCTGACCAACGCCACGGTCCATGCCGAGGATAAGCTCTTTGCAACGCTCGATACAACCGTTCGACGTTGCCAGCTACCGTCCGGCAACGATGTTTTGATATCGGATACTGTTGGGTTCATTCGCAAGCTTCCACCACACCTTGTCGCATCATTCCAGAGCACCTTAGCGGAAGCGATAGAATCCGACGTTTTGTTGCATGTTGCCGATGCAACTCATCCAGCGCTGGAGCATCAAATTCAGACGGTTGCCGAAACACTCGAAACTCTCGGAATCAGCCAAAAACCACAACTGTTGCTACTCAACAAGGTGGATGCGCTCGGCAATCGCGATGCACGCTTGGAGCTGCGTCAGCGGTACCCGACAGCGCTGCTTATCTCCGCGAAGACTGGCTATAACATACATACACTTCTTCAGCGGATGGAAGAATACGTCGCAGCAGAGTGCATACGCATGCGCATCCGTTTGCCGTACCATGCGATGAAAGAGTTAGCGTATATTTACAGCAACACGATCGTCGAACGCCGAAGTGATACCGAAAGTGGCGTCACGGTAGAGTTCCGTGTGCATCGCTCAAAGGAAAGAATACTTCTGTCTTTGATAGCACCGATCGCAGAGTTTGTCGAATCAATGTTCCCTCAACGATGAAAACACTTGTTGCATTTCTGCTTCTTGCAATCGGCGTTTTTCTCTGTACCATTACGCTCGTCGTTATCGGGCAGGAGGTCAGCGTCATTTTGGCGTTTATTCTGTTTGTCGGCTTGGTGTATGTCAGTATTCGCTTCGGAATAGGACGTCTCACTCGACTGTAAATCCCACTACTTATTGCTTGCACGCACGACAAAGACGGGACACGGAGCGCGGCGTACAACCCGCTCAGTCGTACTCCCCAAAATCAAATGACTAAATCCTCTGCGACCGTGTGTCGAGATGCAGATCAATTCAATTCCATTCTGCTGCGCATACTCGACGATGACTTCTGATGCCCGTCCCTCCCGAACTGCTGTTGTTACCTGCATTCCTTCATGAGCGAGTTGTGCTGCAATCTTCGATAAACGTTCCTCTGCCGAAACACGAAGGTCCTTGAGGACATCGAAATAAATGCTTTGCTCCACACCGTTGATCGTTGCAAATGTATCAATCGGCTCGACAGCGTACACATAGTGCAAAGATGCCCCAAATGTCCGTGCCAGCTCGATACCATAGCGTTCGGCTTCCTGAGCACAATCGGAAAAATCCGTTGGAATCAATATCGAAGAAAACTTGACCATAGTCGCCATGAGAAAAAAAAGACCGCCGGCTGCAAAATACAACATCTCGAAAAAAAATGCCCGACAGTCTGGGGGGAAGGTGACTGCCGGACATGCAGCATAGAGGGAGATAAAACCAGAGGCTGTCTCCAGCCTCGAGCGGGAAACGGGACTCGAACCCGCGACCCCAACCTTGGCAAGGTTGTGCTCTACCAACTGAGCTATTCCCGCACATTACTTGTTGCAAAAATACAGCACGTAACTATTTCCCGCAATCGCTCTGACCAAATTCTTGTGTGAATACCTGCTCGACTACCGTCGCGACATCATCCAGAGCAACTGGCGTGCCAAGCTCACGTTCCATCGAGGTTACATCACGATCGGATATGCCACACGGAACAATGCAATCGAACTGCTGAAGATCGTTGGCAACGTTGAGCGCAAATCCATGCATAGTTACCCATCGCGAACACCGAATTCCAATTGCGCAAATCTTGCGATATTGCTCAATCCACACACCGGTCAGACCAGGAACCTGTTCACCAATGATTCCCCATCGCCCGATTGCCGCTATAATGCACCGTTCAATCTGCCGTACGAACCAATGCAAGTCCATCCGAAACTCGGCGAGGTTGAAAATCGGATAGCCGACGAGTTGACCCGGATTATGTACGGTGACATCACCCCCACGATCGGTTTCGACAAGATCAATCCCGCGGGCAGCAAGCTCTTCCATAGTGCATCGGACATTGGATAGACTCCCTGCACGCCCAACGGTAATCACCGGCGGATGCTCGCACAACACGAGTACACTCGATCGCTGTCCAGCTTGAATTTGGTGGACATACTGACGCTGCCGTTCCCATGCGGCGCGGTACTCGATCAATCCCCAGCGCTCGCACTCGATCATCACGACCTCCTCCGTGTGGATTTAGACAGTCTTCTGCCAGCAAAGAACTCTTGCAACGCTCTTCCTGTCCACGAATCGTCACAGCGGGCAACCTCCTCCGGTGTTCCTGTACACACCACCATACCTCCTCGATCACCTCCATCTGGTCCCAGATCAATGATCCAATCAGCGGCAGCAATCACGTGAAGATTATGCTCGATAACCATGACGCTCTGTCCACGTTCGATGAGTCGTTGAAAGCATTCGATCAAGGTCGCCACATCGTGTAGATGCAGACCCGTCGTCGGCTCGTCGAATAGGTAGAGCGTATGCCCGTTCGCTGCAGTATCAAGAAATGAAGCGAGCTTGAGCCGCTGAGCTTCGCCACCACTGAGCGTCATGCTCGATTGTCCCAACCGTAGATAACCAAGTCCGACATCCTGTAACAATCGCAATCGCTGCAGCACTTTTTGCTTACCCTTGAAAAAGTCTGCTGCCTCATCCACTGTCATGTCCAGAACCTCAATGATGGATTTGCCGTTGTATCGGATCGAACGCGCTTGCCGCTTGTACCGCGTTCCACCACACGCCTCGCACGGGACCTCAATATCGGGAAGAAATTGCATTTCGACGACGATGCTCCCAGCTCCCTCGCAGACGTCACAGCGCCCACCCGGAACATTGAACGAAAAATGACTGCTGGTCCATCCGTGCTCACGGGCATCCGGTGTGTCGGCAAAGACATCCCGAATTGCATCGAATGCTTTGGTGTAGGTTGCAGGTGTTGACCGCGACGACCGCCCAACCGGCGATTGATCCACAAGCTCAATTCCGTCGAGTTGTTCTAAACCCTCTATCGCTTCGCAACGACCTGCCGGCTGTGATTCACCGCCGAAGTGTTTTTTTGCGTTCGCATAGAGTACCTGTTCGACAAGCGTGCTTTTGCCAGAACCACTAACACCTGTAACCACGACGAAGCATTGAAGCGGAACTTCCAGTTTTTCAATGCGCAGATTATTCTCGCGTGCACCGATGATGGTAAGCACCTTCTGCCTGGATTGATGCTTTTTGCGTACGGTATTGACCTGTTTGCGACTCGATAGATACGCCCCCGTAAGCGATGTCGGATGTTGGAGAATTTCGGCTACTGTACCGCACGCAACAATCTGCCCACCGGCATCCCCAGCGGCAGGTCCCATGTCAACCACATAATCGGCAGCCTTGATAATGTCCGGATCATGCTCGACGACAACGACGGTATTACCGACACTGCGGAGTCGCTGGAGCATTGCGATCAGCCGACCCGTATCACGCCAGTGTAAGCCGATACTTGGTTCATCGAGCACATAGAGCGTTCCCACCAGTGTTGAACCGAGCGACGTCGCAATGCTCAGCCGTTGAGCTTCACCTCCGCTGAGCGTATGAGATACACGGTCAAGCGTCAGATACCCCACGCCAATATCGCAGAGCAGCCGCAATCGCCAGCGAAT
>JBBIUD010000024.1:0-11811 GCA_037440485.1 Chlorobiota bacterium | reverse complement strand
CATTTGCTGCTCTGGAGAATCGTGCTGTACCACTGCCGAATTTGCTCGCATTCAATTGCAGCTACTGACGCTGGCGTCCCATTGGTCGGGCGGCTGTACGGATGGTTCGGATACCGTAGCTTGCTAAAAATGCGTCGTGCCCGATAGCTCGATTGTGCCAGTTGGAGCGGGAACGATGCTAAAAGCTGCGTTCGTGCTTTATCAAATTCTGTAGGGTCGAATGCCGGCTCGAGAATGCATTCAGTGAGCAGTCCAATGAGTTGCTCCGTGTGTTCCGGCAAGCCAACGATTGTCACGCCAAGCTTTCGCGAGGCATTGATGGGCAGCAGTGTCGCGCCGAGCCGATCAACAGCACAGGCAAACTCAAATTCGTTTCGGTAGCGTGTCCCTCTTGGTAGCAATGATGCTGTCAGAGCAGCAAGTCCGCCGATAGGCTCTGTGCTGTATCCCTCTTGTGCGAAAACGGCAACCGTCACGGTTGTTGCTGTCTCCATCGGCACCATGAAAATTCGAGCGCCGTTACTGGTGGTTGTCGTTATTGGTTCGGGAAAGTGAAACTGAGGTACCTGGTGCCGAGCGACGACAGACATGGTTATCGTGCATGCAAGAATGGATAGGTATCGCAAAGATAGTTACACCGCCAGACGGGCTGTATTTTCGACTTCCGAACAAATACGACGTTCAAGAATGCGACCACTTGATGGGCAGATCACACTGATCACCGGCGCATCCAGCGGAATTGGCGCGGCGTGTGCGGAGGTATTTGCCGAGGCCGGGTCACGCCTGATCTTGCTTGCGCGTCGTGCCGAGCTGCTCGAGGCTCTTGCCCGTGCAATCTCCAAGCGTTACGAGCGGGATGTGTTCCCGCTTGTGTGCGACGTCCGCGATCGCGACACGTTGCACCGCATGCTCGATGAGTTACCGAACGAGTGGAAACACGTGGACATCCTGATAAACAATGCAGGACTGGCTCGCGGCTTTTCGCCGCTGCATGAAGGTTCGCCAGAGGATTGGGACGAAATGATCGAAACCAATCTCGTTGGTTTGCTCACCGTCACGCGCGTGATCGTGCCGGGAATGGTTGAACGCCAGCGAGGTATGATCATCAACATTGGTTCGATTGCTGGACGCCAGGTGTATCCCAATGGCAATGTGTACTGCGCGACAAAACATGCTGTCCGGGCATTGAGCGAGTCGCTCCGTCTTGAACTTTGTGGCAGTGGCGTGCGGGTTGTCAACATTGATCCAGGAATGGTTGAGACTGAATTCTCGGTGGTTCGCTTTCGAGGAAATACCGATCGAGCTGCATCCGTCTATGCAGGCATGACGCCGCTCAGTGGACGTGATGTTGCGGATGTCGCTCTGTTCTGCGCAACACGTCCGCCGCACGTAACGATTGCCGACGTGCTCGTTTTACCGAGCGATCAAGCAAGTGCCACTATCGTCCATCGCCGCCTGTAGCATGGGCATCCTCAAGCGCATCATTGCGATCTTTCGCGCCGAGATCAACAGTCGCGCATCAACTGTTGACACTGCCAGCGATCACTTCGACGGCGATGATCATGAGCTACGCAGAATTATTGAAGAACTCAACCGGACGCAGGCCAAACAGCAGTCGCCGAAGCCGTCCGGAACAGTCGAGTGGGCATATCGAACGCTGGGAATCACCCCCTCAGCATCGAATGACCAGATCAAGGCAGCGTATCGCCGTGCCATCTCCCAAACGCATCCGGATCGCTTTGCTCGGGCGTCCGAAGAGCAACAGCGCCTGGCAGCACGGCGTGCACAGGAAATCAATCGCGCCTACGCATTTTTGAAAGCAGTGCGAAAGTTCTAACCAACATGCTCATTTACCGTGGACCGTCAACGCATTCAGTTTTTCTTGGCGCATCAACACTTGACCCAAAGCTATGTTCAAAACCACGCTTCGTGACGTCGCGCTTGTGCTTGGACTGGGTGCGGTGCTTGGTGTGGTGTACAATGCGGCGTTCTCGGTCAAACCACTGCCCTGGATACGTCAGCCTCGACATGTGGACACCGCCAACACCGATTCATTGCTGCGCGTGATTTCGATGCAGAGCCGTGATATGGTTGCACAGACGTCAGCGCTACCAACTCATGATAGCAGCGAGCGTACCGAGCCAGCAGTTCCGAAAAAGACGGCAGTATCACCGGCGCAGTCGCCAACTGAGCCGCGCTTGCCACCCAAAAACGATGCGCTCCCACCTGCCGAACCCGAAAAGATTCGCGCGGTGACCTATCAACAAGTGTTGATGATGCTGCGCAACGAGGATGTCCTCTTTATGGATGCACGACGCAAGGATGAGTACGACGCAGGGCATATTCCACGCGCACTCAACGTTGATATTCAGCTTTTCGAGATGGACCCGACCTACCGCAACCAGATCATGCAAATGCTCTATGGACTCGACAAGCGCCGCCCCGTTGTGACCTATTGCGGCGGTGGTAACTGCGAGCTAAGCCATAAACTGTCGGACTTGCTCGCATCTATTGGCTTTCAGCACGTGTTTATCTACTTGGGCGGCTGGAATGAATACGTTACCAAACCAGATGCACCACGCCAATAATGAGTGAGCAATCTCGATCGGCAGCAATTCGCTTATTGCAGCTTCGATATGGCATTGTCGGCGAATCGCCAGTGATCGTCGAAGCTATCGAACAGCTCATACAGGTCGCACCAACCGACTTGACCGTCCTTATCACGGGTGAAACAGGAACCGGTAAGGATGTCTTTGCACGGGCAATCCATGGATTGAGTCCGCGACGGAAAGCACCATTCATTAGCGTCAACTGTGGCGCTATTCCCGAAACGCTGCTCGAATCAGAGCTGTTCGGGCATGAAAAAGGTGCGTTCACCGGAGCCATTGATCAGCGAAAGGGTTTTTTTGAGGTTGCCGATGGTGGGACGATCTTTCTCGACGAAATTGGTGAGATGCCGCTCGGTACACAGGTCAAGTTGCTGCGTGTTCTCGAATCCGGTGAATTCAATCGCCTTGGATCAACCAAGGTCATTCATGTCAATGTGCGGGTGATTGCTGCGACCAATCGCGATCTGGCATTCGAAGTGCGCCAGGGGACTTTCCGTGAAGACCTTTACTATCGCCTCAATGCGGTCCACTTGCACCTACCACCCTTGCGGAAACACCCGGAGGATATTCCGCTGCTGGTCGAGTATTTCGCAACCAAAGTCGCTGAGCGCATCGGTGCGACCTACGAAGGGATCGAAGATGAAGCTATCGAGGTCTTGCGACAGCATAACTGGCGTGGCAATATTCGGGAGCTTCGAAACTTAGTCGAGACATTGGTAACGATTGGTCATGGCAGGCGCATCACAGCCGATGATGTGCGGCGTTACCTCAAGCGCGATGAGATGCCGGAGCCTACGCGCGCACTGGTGCTCCACTCGGCAGCACATGCTCAATCGCAGACGGTTGATCTGGCGCTTGTCTATCACACCCTCTTGCAGATGCAAGCTGAAATGAGTGCGCTTCGAGGAGCATTGGCTACTCTTGCCGAACGAATCGCACAGTGGCAATCATTTGTGCCAACACAACAAAAAGAGGACGATCTATTCAGCCGCGATCCCGATGATTTTCGCCTCGACGAAATGGAGCGCCGCTTGATTATCGCCGCGCTCAAGCGCTTCAACGGCAGCCGCCGAAGCGCTGCGCGTGCCTTAGGGATCAGCGAGCGCACGCTCTACCTCACCGAGATGCTGTAGCGACGGTCGGGAGCCGATTCGTATCGGGACGGAGTTGTGCAGTGGCAACCAACAGTTGCTCGAGGACGCTCACCGCGTGATCGTTTGTTGCGATTGGAACATCGAGTATCGCGACATTGCCCACTTGACGGAAGCGAGCGCCGGCGATTTCGGCTGCTGCTGCAACGACTGCTGGGAAAACCTTCTGGTAGTACCACTCGGGTGCCGCACGCGGCAACTCGATGCTGAGCAGCGAGCCTTCAATACGAATCCGATCAGCGCCAAGCTGTGCACCGAGGATGCGGAGATGCACGCCGTAGAGCAGATGCTCAGCCTCTGGAGGAAGCGCACCGTAGCGATCACTGAGTTCCTCCCGGATCTGCTTGAGTTCCTCGAGACTACTGCAACGGTAAAGTCGCTTGTACCACTGGAAGCGGTCGGCATCGCTGGGCACGTAGCTAGCAGGCAGCAGCGCGTCCTCGGGCAGCTCGATAGCAATGCTGTCGTTGATAAACGAGCGCTGCTGGTCGGGAAAAAGCTCAGCGAATTCTTCGGTGCGCAATTCCTGGACGGCTTCGTCGAGAATCCGGTGGTACGTTTCAAAGCCGAGTTCACTGATGTAACCGCTCTGTTCGGCGCCAAAGATGTTGCCTGCTCCCCGGATTTCCAGGTCACGCAGTGCAAGCTGAAAACCGCTCCCCAGCTCGGTTAGCTCTTCGATGGCGCGCAATCGCTCCAATGCTTGTCGGTTCAAATTCCGCAATGAGTGCACCACCAAATAGCAGTAGGCTTGCCGGTTTGAGCGTCCGACACGACCGCGGAGCTGGTAGAGCTCAGCAAGTCCGAATCGCTCGGCATTGTTGATGATGATCGTGTTGACGTTGGGCATATCCAAGCCATTCTCGACTATCTTGGTTGCCAGCAGAACGTCGTACTTCCGCTCCAAAAATTTCTCGACCACGCTTTCGAGCGCGTGAGGGTGGAGCTGACCGTGTGCAATGCCGATGCGGAGCGTCGGCACCAGCGCCAGGAGTCGTTGCTGGAGTGCTGGCAGTGCCTCGATCGAATCATTGACAACGAATACCTGTCCGTCGCGTTCAAGCTCACGGGTTATTGCGTTGCGAAGGATGTCGTCTTCCCACTCAATGACCTCGGTCTCGACGGGCAGGCGATTGCGTGGCGGTGTTTCGATGATGCTGAGGTCGCGAGCACCCATGAGCGAAAAATTCAACGTTCGGGGGATGGGGGTTGCCGTCAGCGTTAGCGTGTCTATGGATGCTCGAAGCTGGCGAAGTTTTTCTTTGGCGGCGACACCGAAGCGCTGCTCTTCGTCAATGATGAGCAAGCCTAAATCTCGAAAACGCACATCATCGGAAAGCAAACGGTGTGTCCCAATGATGATATCCACTTTCCCGTCGGCAAGATCGGCGAGCACAGCGCTTTGTTCAGCATGACTGCGCAAGCGCGAGAGCATCTCAACACGCACAGGATAGCGGGCTAATCGCTCGCAAAAGGTTTGGTGATGCTGCCGTGCTAAAATGGTTGTCGGAACCAGCACCGCAACTTGCTTTCCTGCCTGGACGGCTTTGAATGCTGCGCGAATGGCAATTTCGGTTTTACCAAAGCCAACGTCACCGCAGATGAGGCGATCCATTGGCGCCGGTGATTCCATATCGCGCTTGACTTCTTCCGTTGCGCGTGCTTGGTCGGGAGTGTCTTCGTACATGAACGACGCTTCCAATTCTGTTTGCCAGACGGTATCAGCCGGGAATGCAAAGCCTGGCGATGCTTTCCGCTTGGCGTAGAGCTTGATCAGGTCTCGTGCAATGTCCTTGATCTTGCCCTTGATGCGTTCTTTTTTTCGTTCCCATTGGCGGGTACCCAGCTTGCTGAGTGCTGGCGGTGTGCCGTCGGCAGCCGAGTAGCGTTCGATTTTATTGATGTGGTTCAAGTGCAGGTACACCAGGTCGCCGTCGGCAAAAAGGAGGCGAACGCATTCCTGCTGGTGACCGTTGATTGTGATCGTATCGAGACCATCGAATTGGCAGATACCCTTATCAATGTGAACCAGAAAATCGCCCCGACGCAGGTTCTGCAGCTCGCGCAGCGTCAGTGCTGACCGACGGTGGTGATCTGTTCGTGCTCGTCGTCGGTCGAAAATTTCGTGTTCGGTGATAACCGCGATGCCATCGCGCGTCAGGAGGAATCCAGCATCGGGCGTTTGTGGACACCACAGGATGCGGTCGAGTTGAATGTGCGACTCTGGCGGGCGTTGTTCCCCTATGGAGCGTAGCAGTGCTTTGAGGCGTTCTAAGTGAATGGTGCTATCGGCACAGAGAACGACCAGCGACCCTGCTTGCTCCAGTTCAACCAGAAGGTCGTACACATGCCCAATTGCCGAGCGTGACGATGGCTGTGGACTCGATTGTACTCGGACGTCTGCTTTTCCAATTGGATTGATGATCAGCCGAGAGCAGCCAACCATTCGCGGAAAAACTCCGAGTTCCTTCCACTGTTGGTCCAGCTCATCTGGGTGTTCGAGAACAGCCAACGCGCCCTGTTCAAAAAAGTCTTCGATCTGGGAAGTGAACAGATTTTCATCGCGTGGATACGCAATGAAAACGTAGGCTTCCTCCAGCGTGCGAATACTTCGCTGGGATAGGGGATCAAATTCGCGGATGGATTCGATCTGATCGCCGAAAAACTCGATTCGAAGCGGCAGTGACCATCCAAGCGGAAAAAAATCTACGATGCCACCACGCAGAGAAATCTCGCCCGGTTCAGCGACGTAGTCGGTTCGGTGGTAGCCACCCAAGACCAGGTATTGACGGAACTCTTCGAACGGAAGCTCATCGCCAACGCGAATCGTGATCGCGTTATCGCTAAACCAGTCTGGTGGAGGCAGACGTAACTGCCATGTTTCCGGTGTCATCACTAACACTGTCGCGCGCTCCTGCCAATAAAGCGAGAGTGCTTCCAGCGCAGTAGTCAACTCACTGTGGTCAGTGGCAGTCCGGTGCCGTCGCGTCGGAATACACGGACGCGCAATAATGCCAAGCTGCTGCAAATCATGCGTCCAGCGTTCGGTCTGATCGGCAGCGGTGATAACGATAATCTGCCGATCGAGCCACGGATAGAGAGCAGCCAGGATGAAACTTCCTAGCGAGCCGTGCACGGTTTTGAGCGATACATCCTGCTGCGATTGGAGGCGGGATTCGAGAGCGCGATACCATTCCGTCGAACGGATCTGCTCGACGACGCGCCCGAATGGATTAGTTTGTTTCTGCATGCACAGTTGCTGCAAACATGGTGCGCAAAATTAGGGGTGGCGTGCTCGTGGGTGCGATATTGCATGCAGTGCTTCAATCGTCATATGCTCTCGGTCATTGCGTTGACAGTTGCAGCATGCACGTGCTTTCGAGTAAGTGTCTGCGCGGTCGCCGAATCCGTTCCTCGTTTGTTCATGCACTGATTTTGATACATCATGACGACATCTGAACCGGCATCACTTCCCGATGCTTCGCTTGCCGAGTTAGAGTTCGGCAGCGTTCTTGAGCTTATCGTACCATTTACGTTGACCGAGCGTGCTGCGGAGCACATTCGCAGCCTGCGTCCTGTGCTTGATTGCGAACAGATAGCCGAAAGCCACGCTGCAATTGCAGAGCTGCTCGAGCTGCGTGCACGGGGTAATGATTTGCCTTTGGAACGTACAGATGATCCAGTGCGGCTTCTGCATCGTTCGATGATAGCGGGGGCGTATTTGAACGCCACTGAACTGCTTTCGTTATTAGAGCTGCTCGGTGTGAGCCGTCGCGTCCTGCATTTTATTCGCGAGCATGCCGACCAGATGCCGACAGTTTCGTCGTTTGCTGAGTCGTTGGTTGAGCATCGTTTACTGGAGCGTCATATTCGCGACGCGATTGATCCAACGGGAGCTATTCGCGACGATGCCTCTGCAGAACTTCGGCGCATACGCACTGCAATTGCCGATGTGAGCGCGCGACTGCGGTCCAGGCTCCGCCGCATTGTGCAACGCCTCGGCGATGAGGACCTACTCCAGGACGATTTTTATACGCAACGCGATGGGCGGCTTGTTGTTCCTCTCAAAGTGGAATACAAACGCTCGCTGGCAGGTATCATCCACGGTATCTCGCAGACCGGTGCGACCGTCTTTTTCGAGCCGAGTGAGGTCTTTGAACTCAACAACGAACTGGCAGAACTACGCGGCGCGGAGGAGCGAGAACTAATCAGGATTCTCCAATCGCTCACAGCAGAAGTCGGCGCTCATGCCGAGAGCATCATCAGAGCTGATCGAGTCTTGACACTGCTTGATTCTCTCCGTGCACGGGCACTCTTTGCTGAACACTATCGCTGTCACCAACCGCGTATCGTCAACGACGGCACAATCGAACTGAGACAGGTCTATCATCCACTCTTGGTTGTCGCCAAAGGACGGGAACATGTTGTTCCGCTGAGTGTACGCTTCGACGACAAACACCGAGGGTACCTGATAAGCGGACCAAATGCGGGAGGAAAATCAATTGCTATCAAAACGCTTGGTGTGAGCGCGGCGATGGCATTGGCAGGTATTTATCCACTTGGGGAGATGACCATTACACCGGTTGCCATTTATGCTGCCATTGGTGATCACCAGAGCATCGAGAGCAATCTTTCGACTTTTTCCTCGCAGCTTGTTCGGTTGCGGGATATTCTGCAGCGGTGTAATGACCATACCCTGGTCGTTGTGGATGAAATCTGTGCCGGTACTGACCCAAGCGAGGGGAGCGCCCTTGCGGCAGCGATCATTGACCAGGTCCTCGAATGCGGCGGGTACATTGTTGCAACCACGCATCAGTTTACGCTCAAAACCTATGCATTGACTCGACCGGGACTGCACAATGCCTCGATGGAATTCGATACAGAGCGACTAGAACCAACCTATCGCTTTTTGCCAGGAGTGCCGGGGAATTCGTATGCACTCGAATTAGCAGCAGCTTTAGGACTTCCCGATGGCGTGCTGGCACGAGCACGCTCGTATGTAGGCTCTGAGCACGAGCGAATCGAGTCGAGTATCCACCAACTGCAGCTTTTGCAAGCAGAAATGGAGGAGCAACGGGCACGCGCAGCGCGCGAACAGCTCCACGCCGAACAGTTCCGCCGACAGTACGAAGAAAAATTCCAGCAATTCAAATCCAAGTATACTCAGCTTCTGGAGGCAGCACGGCTGGAAGCAGCAGAGTTGATCAATCGCACAAAAGAAGAGCTCCGGCAAATACGAGCTGCCGCTTCCCAAGCAGCAACTATTGACCAAGCACGGCAACAACTCCAGCAACTCGAACAACAAATCACCCAGCAAATTGCCACGCACTCATCCCAACCAACCAGCAGCCCAGAAGCTATCGAGCCTGGCGACTACGTTGAACTGCGCCAGACTGGTCAACGTGGTGTTGTCCTCGACGTTACACCAAAGTATGTTGTGCTCGAAATTGGATCGGTACGGATGCGTGTGCCAACCGATGCAGTCCGCCGTAGCCAGCAGCCATCACCGGAACAACGCCGTGGTGGATCGGTGCCGCTGAAGCTTGATGCACCCACAGAGATTGATGTTCGCGGTCTGCGCGCACGCGATGCCATCGCTGTCATAGAACGCTCACTCAACGATGCTGTGCTGGGGGGTGTCCTCCGTCTGACGATTCTGCATGGGACTGGAACCGGCCAGCTCCGACAAGCAATCCACGCATTTCTGGAGAAGCATCCCTTGGTCGCATCTTACCGCGTCGGACAGGCAGGACGTACCGACTGGGGGACAACCTACGTCGAGTTGAAGTAGAATTGCTCTTGGTATGTTTTTGTAAGTTGCATTCCAAGTTGATTGCTCCATCATTGTCCCCGGCGGGGTATGTTTGAAGCAGAAATTGAGCGCACAAAGATTCGGCTTGCAGATCTGCTGCTCCCTCGGTCGGGAGGAGGTGTGTACCTTGCGGATGTGCTCGATCACACAGAACTTGACCGAGCATACAAGGAATTTTTCCGTGCCGAAGTGGAATGGCAACTCTATCAGGACCGTATCCAACGACAGTTGAACTTACCCCTTGATGCGAACGATCCGCTCTTTCGCCGTGTCTGGGGGCAAGTCGAAGATTACGTCCGCCGGCATGCATGGTTCGAACGGAAGCATGCCGTTTCTCTTTTTGATCAAGCAGTCAAAAGCGTGCTCAATTACCGCGTGCGCCCGCGGGTAACGCTCAAGTGGTTTGTCTATCGCGGTGAGCCAACCAAGCCAGTGTGCGAAATTCTTCTGCGGCTGCAATACTTTGCTGATTACAGCTATCTGCGCACTGGTTTTGAACAGTGGATGCGCGACCGCGGTCTTGAACGTACGAGCACCCACATAATGCCCATCTTCGAGTTCGAGCGTCTGGTCAAGCACTTCGACGACGAATACATCCTCGAGCTTTCCACCCGTGAATTTATCGAGCTGCTCGATCCTGTCTTTGCTTTTTTCAATGATGCCGCAACACCGCCAGCACTGCAGACTATCCCCATCGAAGCGCTGATAGTGTTCCTCGACGACAAGGATATTCAGGTCATCGCTCAGAAGTTTGAGCGGATGCTCTACCATGAAGGAATTCGAGCTGTCACACGAGATGCCATCCTCCGCGTTGTTGACCAGGTCCTCCAGGAGCTTGAGCAGGAGCAAACAAGCCACTCCGCTCCCACCGTACCAGAAGAAACCGAGGTCGAGCAAGCTATCCGAGAGAGCAGTGCCCATCTGCCAGAGGAGCAGACAGCAAAACCAATAGCTGCGGAAACAACACCGGACGAATTCGGTGAGACGGATATTCAGACTCAACCGGCACTGTTGGTTGAGACTGCAGAAAACTTGTCGCCGGAGGATTCCACGCTTAGTGTGGAGGCGAGCACACACGAGGAGGACATCGCGCTGAGCATCCCACCATCGTCTCCCGATACGAACGCACATGTAGTGCCTCCCGAATCGGAATTTAGCCCCATAACCGAAACAGCAGGCGGAACTACAGCCGCTGACACACCGCACGAGATAGACATTCAGGATGCACCACTCGCAGAACAAGACCTATCCACCATAGCACAAGGAGAAACCGAACCAACGAGTCAGTTCGGTGAACGCGGCACCGAACGGTTCACCGACGATATCGGACCCGCTGATGATAGTGGCAGTGTGCAGTGTCCCGTCGCTGAAAACGAGGCAGACTCGACGGGAGCTGCGGTATCAGCCGTTGAGACAGAATCAACAACCGAAAACGCTGCGCAAGAATTACCCGATGATGCAATCGCAGAACTCAATGCACTGCTCTCGCAATCTGTGCAGGGAGGAGGGGAGAATTTCGACACTGATACAATCGAGCAACGCCGTGCGTTGGAACGGGAGTTTCTCGTTGCTGCTGCTGAGCAGGAAGAGACTGCATCATCAGATGAGGCTTCCACTGATGCTACCGATGTCAAGCAGCACGAGCAAATTTCAATCAAGGAGAACGCCACAGAAAATGCAAGAATCGCCCCGCGCGAGCCTATTGAGCTCGATGAGTTGCTTGAAAGTGGCTTGCAGCATGTTCGTGTTCGAACGCCTGCGCAAACAGTGCCTCAGCAATCGCTCGACGAGCTGCTCGACGAAGACCTCAAGCAAGCTGTTCTCAAGAAGCTCTGCGCGCACGATCAATTCCGATTCGAAGGGTTGCTTGCGCGGCTTAATGCTGCACCATCGGTACGAGCTGCACTCAATGAGTTGGATCGGTATCTTACCGACTATGCGCTCGACCCTAGGATGAAGGCAGCACAAGAACTGCGCCTGGCACTCGTCAAACGCTACACCTTAGCGTAGTGAGCCTCCGATTCTGCACCACTTTTGTCTTCACCAGCAATGAATTTTGTTGACCTTGTTCGCATTTATGCGAAAGCGGGCGATGGCGGTCATGGAATGGTCAGTTTCCATCGCGAAAAGTACGTTCCCAAAGGAGGTCCCGACGGTGGAGATGGCGGTCGGGGTGGTAACGTCGTTGCAGTTGCCGATCCACATCTGAACACACTGCTCCACTTCCGTTATAAGCGAC
>JBBIUD010000023.1:0-11821 GCA_037440485.1 Chlorobiota bacterium | reverse complement strand
CAAGCGCGCCGCCCATAAATTCAGCGTTGAATCCAGTGTCGTATCGGTCGGAGGTGCGTTTTCACGCCGGTCACTGGCAAAGTAGAGCACAGGTTGTCCCTCGCTGCAGAACAAAAAAGGTGAATACTCGTTGCCGCGCGAGTTGATTTGCTCACCGAGCGCATCGTTGAGGTTGAATGGAGCAGACCATTGCCCGTTGGGGAATCGGAAAGCCGCGTAGAGGTCTGCATTGCCGAGGACTGTGTCACGCCCATCAAAGGAGCTCTGGTTGCGAAACGGTGCACTCAAGCCACGTGTGCGGCGGATGGTGGCAGTGTATGCCGGGCGATCCGAGGAAAAAATCAGCAGCAGCGTATCGTTGCGCGCAGCAATCGTTGGGTGTGCATCCCAGTAAAAGCTGTTGAGCGGTTGCAGATTGGTCACCGATAGTTTTCCATCGGCTCCGATAGTGAAATGAAACAGGTCTGTCCCTCCGACTAAACCTCCGACGACGACGTGAATGCGACGCGCATAGCTTTCCTCAAACGGATGCCCGGATGCGAAAAATCCTTCTCGCGAGCTCACAAATGCAATGTTCCCTTCGTTATTTCCCAGAACCGACAGAAGCTGCGCAAGAGGTGTCGCACGCAAGTGTGCGGTGTCGTACTGATTTTCTCCGCGCCGAGCAGCAACAGCAAAATCTTGATCGGCAACGTAGCATCCTTGGCCGAGGGTGTTTTTGGCTGTATCCCGCAGTCCATCGGTGGTGAAGTACAGCAGACGACTGGTCGAATCCAGAAAGGGAGCGATGTCGTCGCCCGTCGTGTTGACGGCACCGAGGTTATAGGCGGGAAGGCGCGTTGGTGGTGCTGGTGGCGGGGGAGGCGTCCCACAGCTAACAATGAAAACCAGAGCCGCTGCGATCGTCCAATGATGTTTCATTGCTGCACCTGCTTAGAATGTGACACCAACACGAAGCCGCCATAGACCAATGCGACGCCCCTGAGGAATGGACTCGCCATTGTAGATGAGTTCATCGCCAATTCCCAGCGAGCGGTAACCGAGGTCAACACCGAGATCGAATTGCGGTGCAATGGGGATTTCGATGCCAACGCCAATTCCCACAGTCAGTGGTGGTGCCGATGCATTCATTCGAAGCGAATAGTTTGGAATGGCAAGGTTGAGTCCGGGTATCAAGCGTGCGCAGTCGGTGAGAATAGAATCAAGCTCCTCAATCCGGCGCTCTTTGCCTTCGTCAAGACGCAGCGAAAAACGCCATAGATTCATGGTCAATCGGTCAATAGCTGTTCCCACCTGTGCGTACACAAACGGTCGCATGCAGGCAATGGTCCGGTCGAAATTGTAGCGAACGTGAAGCGCCAGCGTCGGGCGCGCATAGTCATCCGGCGGATTGGCGCTCATCATGTTGTAGGCGCGTGTTCCAGCGGTGAACGCAAGCCCAATTCCCCAGCGATAGCAGTAGTCGGTCGAAGCCGACTGTGCCATCTCATCATCGGGACGTCCGCCGTGGCGTCGCCGCATGGATGGCGTGATGCCGAACCGAAGACCGGCGGCAATTTCCCCGGCAAAGGCTGTTCGCTCTTCGGACCTCTGCCGGTCGAGCCAGTCGGTGTAGGCAAACAACGCAGGTATTGCGCGCAGCTCCACAAAGTACCATGAGCACTGGCGTTCTGGACAGCGAACCCTCCAGCTCGGCAAACGAAGACTCGCCTCGAGGGGCTCACAATCACACCCCACAACACGAACCGGAACATCACGAATCTCAGGTATCCCGGTGACAGTGTTGAACGAGCGAACGCGGTTGATGTTACCGTAGGCATTGCGGATCATGTCCCGCTGGAGCGCCGGCAGTATCACATCGCGCAGCGGGATGAGTTCAAGGCACTCGGCTTGATCGGCGGCGCATCGCGCTAAAAACACAAAGGCTGTATCCTGGTACGGCGCACCGCTGGAATCACGGCGTGTTTGAATGAGCATCTCTACCACAGTTCCGCGGAGTGTCCGTCCATCGCGGCGGTTGGAGCGTGTCTCGTCGCAGATACACGGTGCCACTTCGTAATCGAACTGCCGTTCCGGTCGAATGTCGAGCGCATCGTCGTAGCGCTGAATTGGCTGAGCTGTGCCACACCCACCCAGCAGAGCAGCACCCAGCAGAACCCATGCCGCATAAAACCATCCCAATCGTTTCATTGCGTGCCTCCAAATGCGTAGTTGAACGTGAGCATTGCTTGCACGGAACTCAAGAAGGGGCGATACTTGCTTCGCAGCAGGGCGTTGGGTGCGTGGTAGCGTATGCTAAGGTCGAGGAACCATCGGCAGCAGTGCGAATCGTAGAACAGCAGTCCTCCGATACCGAGGGTATAGCCCAGCCCCATGCTACTGCCAGCGCGTTCGGTCGGGAAATCCGTCCCTGGTGTTGCAACAATAGTGCTCAACCCCAGCGAACCAACCGCATAGAGTGGCAGGTCAGTCGGTAGCCATGGAAACCACCGCAGTTCTCCTGAGAGCAAGGTTCCATCCACATAGCCGTGACGCTGGGGTGGCAGTGTGTCCAGCGGATTCAGCGGCGAATACTCCAGGCGAACCCCGTACCAAAGGTGGCAATATTGTCGCGACAGAAAATGAAGCGTGCCGCCGAACGCCGGTTTGTTCACTTGCTGGTAGGTGGGATTTTCAGGGCGCTGGTAGGTTGGTCCGATCCCGACGAACCATTGTGCTGCCAGCATCCCAGGAAAGAACAGAAAACAGAGCAATCGAATCATGGGTGTCTCCGCGCAATGGTCACACATATTCGCTGCGCGCTCCCGACGAGATTCCCTCCGACGCATTATACACCGAGAACCTTCTCACTGCTAGCATTGGTGTCGCGGTGGACTTTCGTAACATTGTGGCGTTGCTCTGCTGAGTTGTACTGTTTGCTTGAGGCTCGATGTCACTGTTTGGTCCGGACAGTTCGTTTGCCCAACGAGCGCAGGCGCTCGATGCTGCTGATGCGCTGGCACCGTTTCGCACCGAATTTGAGTTTCCGCAACACGAGGGTATGCCGTGTGCATACTTTGCCGGCAATTCGTTAGGCTTGATGCCGAAAGCGGCACGCGCAGCGCTCGAGGACGTGCTCAGCCAGTGGGGTACGCTCGGTGTCAGTGGACACATGCACGCACGTATTCCGTGGTATCGCTACCACGAGGATATTGCACCACTGCTTGCCGAGCTGGTCGGTGCATATCCCCACGAAGTTGTGGCGATGAATAGCTTGACGGTCAATCTCCACCTGATGCTCGCCAGTTTCTACCGCCCAAACCGCACGCGACGGAAAATTCTTTTGTTGCCAGCGGAATTTCCCAGCGATCGCTATGCAGCGGAGAGCCATGTGCGCTGGCATGGACTCGATCGCGATGATTGCATCATCGAACAACCCGGCGAAGGCTGGGACTACTATTCGATCGAGTCCATCATCGGCACGATTGAGCAGCTGGGCGAGCAACTGGCGCTTGTGCACATGAGCGCGGTGCATTACTTGAGTGGACAGTTTTTCGATGTCGCCGCCATTACCGCTGCTGCGCATCGAGTGGGGGCGGTTGTTGGCTGGGATTTAGCCCATGCCATCGGGAATGTACCGCTGGAGCTCCACCGATGGGAGGTTGATTACGCGGTGTGGTGCTCATACAAGTATCTCAACTCTGGTCCGGGCGGTGTGGGTGGTGCGTTTGTTCACGAGCGACATGCAAAAAATCCTGCTGTGCTGCGATTGGCTGGGTGGTGGGGTAATGATCCGTCCGCGCGCTTTTCGATGCCGCAGTGGTTCGAGCCTGTTCCCAGTGCCGATAGCTGGCAGCTTAGCAATGCACCGGTGCTACCGCTTGCCGTGCATCGCGTCGCGCTCGAACAGTTCCATCGTGCTGGAATCGAGCGGTTACGCGAAAAAAGTATTCGCCTGACACGCTTTGCCGAAGAGGTGCTCGACGTACTGGCAACGGCTTATCCAGCGCTGGGTATCGAGCTCATCACGCCGGGGACTCCGAGCGAACGCGGTGCGCAGCTTTCGGTTCGCTTCGCCGACAGTCGCGCTATTGAGCAGTATCTTCTTGCCAGCGGTGTGGTGGTTGATTGGCGTCAGCCGAACATTGTGCGCATCGCACCTGCACCGCTCTACTGCTCCTTTGCCGATGTGCTCCGTCTTGGGCAGGCATTGGAACGCTTTGCCACGAACCCGAGCGAAATCCATGTGTCCGGACACCACCAGCGATAGCCCCTGGGTGTTGATCTACACGACCAACACTGTCTGGGAAGCAGAGCTGCTGCGAGGTTATTTGATTGCCAACGGTGTGGATGCGGTTGTCGTGCCGCAGGTGGATAGCATGCGTGGGTTGACCGTTGGGCTACTGGCGATTGCGAAGGTTTATGTTCCGGCACCTCAGGTGAGCAAAGCAGAACAACTCTTAGCCATGTATCTGCACGAGACCATGCACTAACAACCGAGCGACTGTGCCTGCTCCACGTACGCATCCTGCGCACCATGGGAGCACGGAGCATCCTTGCCGCAGCGATGGTGTACGGGCAGCAATCGTCTGGCGCAGATAGTTGTCCACGCGTCGGTACTGGTAGCGGCGTTATCGCACGATAAGCGTCCCGCGCAGCAGGGAATCACCAGCACGGAGCGTACAGGTAAGCACGCCACTGGCAACGTGTGGTGCTCGAATGCTCGTTCGATTCGTGCCAGCAGGCATGTACCCAATGTCGGATCGCGTGATCAACCGCCCCATCGTGTCGTGGAATTCCACTTCAACCGCTGCCGCTGCCGGAAGAGTGAACATGAGATCGAGTGGTTCCCCCGGTGCAACGGGGTTCGGTGCTATGCCAAGCTCGGTGTCAGCAGTCGGCTGAGGCTCTTCGACTGATGTTGTGCTGGTGCGGATGATGGGAATCGTTGGGAAATCCTTGAGCATGACCTTCTGCAGCGTCGTCGGATCAGCTCCGTACCACTGTGCGAGGATGGAGCTGTACACCTGGCGAAAGTCGTACTGCATCTGCAGATTCCCGTTGTTGTCGAGTTCGGTCAGGCTTGGATTCGTGCCGTGAATACCTGGGATGACCTGAGTGCCAAACACAAACATCGGTGCCGCCGTGCCATGATCGGTGCCGTTGCTGGCATTGGATGCCACACGCCGTCCGAATTCCGAAAACGTCATTGCCACAACGCGATCCTGGATGCCCAGCAAGCGGAGGTCATCGAAGAAAGCGGCGACGGCATCGGAGAGCCTTCCAAGCAGCGTTGCATGCGTGCCGAGCGTAGTGTCGGTGGTGTCCACTTGTGCAGAGTGCGTGTCGAATCCGCCGATGGACACTAAATACACGCGACTTTGCAATCCGCCAGCGATCAATCGAGCAACAATCTTGAGTTGATCGGCAAGGGTGTTGTTGGTTGGGTAGGTGGCTTTGTTTTGTGCTTTATCGGCGGCTTCTTTGATGCTGGTGGAATACTGCTGAGATTTGAGTTCGACTTCGCGCAAATAGGCAAGCTCATGACCAGGGCGTGTATCGGGTATGCCACCGGTGATACTGCTCTGGGTGCCGTTGATGATGTCGTAGAATGTCTGTGGGTCTTGCAGTGCCAGTCCCATGGAGGCAAGCGGACCTTGCAGCGCCAGAGCCATCACCGCGCCGATCTGCACGGCGGGCGGATCGGGTGCATTGTCGTTGGGATAGCCGGTTGGATAATTCGGGTAGAGTGTGTCCAGGTAGCGCCCCATCCATCCGGTCGAGAGGTATTGGTTGTAGTCGGAGGCGGTCATCCAGATGTCGGTTGACCGGAAATGCGATAGGTTCGTATTTGGATAGGCGACACCCTGCACGATAGCCACCATGCCGTCGTTGAACATCCGCTGGATACTGCTCATCGCGGGGTGAAGTGCAGCCGTCTCGGTGATGCGAAGCAATTTCGATTCCGGCAGCGCGACCTGTGGGCGAACCTGGTAGTACGTGCTGAGTTGATCGAGCGGGACGACCGTGTTGATGCCGTCGTTGCCACCGTTGAGCTGGATGAGGACAAGCACGCGGTCGGTCGTGCTGAGAATTTGCCAGAGCGGATCGAGGACGCGCGATCGAGCCATAGCTCCAATGGGAAACCCGCCGAGCACCAAGGGTAGTGCGATCAGCGGTGAGGTTGTTTTCAGAAAATCACGGCGTTTCATTTCATTCCTCCAGGTGGTTACATCAATTGGAATTCTGCCATGCGGAACATTGTGCGGAGCAGGTTCTGCAAACGCTGCTGGGCAGCGCCGCGTGCCGATGGATCGGTGGGGTTGGCTTTATAGGTAGCCCAGATTTGCGCCCATTCGTACACCTGCCCGCCTGCCATGAGCACCGAGCGTGCAAGGTAGTCGCGTTGCTCATCGGTGAGCGGATATGCAGGCATCAGCTCTTGCTCCAAATCAGCGATGAGTTGAGCGTAATCGCCCGGGTTGTTGCTGGTGCGCTCGGCAAACGCGAGCACATCGAGAATGTACGACCGCGGCAACTGGCGACTGCCAAACAGAATCGTATCGGTCAGTGCATATCGCGTTGGCAGTGTGGCGCTGTTGATCCAGAGGCGATAGTAGTCGGGCGTTTGGTAGTATGCTGGCCAACCGGCAACGCTGGGTGGATCCATTGGATTCTGCTGCAGGGCTGCTGCTATCGCCAGCAGTGCGTTGAGTAGTCGGGCTTTGTCTTGCGCATTCGTCGGCAATGGGAAACCAGCGGTTGTCATCGTCATGACGATAAAATCGAGCGGGCTTTTGATCATTGCCCCGATGTTCTGATCGTCGTAGAAGTGTGCACTTTTGAGCAGGACACTGAGCACCGGCTTGATCTGGTAGTCCGACTGGCGAAGCAGTTGCGCCAGCGGTTCGATGATCTCACTTTCGGTGCGCTCATCAATGTGGTAAAACACAAACCAGCGGTAGAGCTTGCGTACAAAGAAACGCGCCGTTTCCTCCTGCGAGAAGATCATGTCGAGCAATTCAGTGAGTTCGTCGGCTCCAGCGGTGGAGCCCGTTCGCCCGCGAATGACGCGATTGCCATAGGCTGCGGAAAATTGCTTGTCGCCCCTGTCGTGAAGATTGGCGTTGAAGACGCTGGTGCTGGGATCTCCGTTCCGCAGTACACGCCAGCCGGTCAAAACGCGAGCGGCTTGCTGCACATCGTGTTCGGTGTAGTGTGTGTAGTCGCCCGGCGCGCGCTCAGGACCTTTGCCGATGGTGAATAGCTCCTGTAGCTCGCGGGCATAGTTTTCGTTCGGCTTCTGGGCTGTGTTCAGATCGCCATTGAGGTAACGCAGCATGCCAGGATCAATTGTTACCCGAAAGGTGAGTTCCTTGAGATTGCCGAGAGCATATCGCCGGAGCATGGCGTTGTGGTGGTATTGCAGGCGTGAGTCACCAATGGTGTCGGCTTCGGTGGCGAAGTAGTTGTGCCACAGCAGCGTCATTTTTTCGATGATCGAAAGCCGATCGGTGCGGAACATTTGCTCGAGCCACCACGCTTTGACCATAAGGCGGTACTGCGCGTCGTTTTGCTGAGGGGTTGTGTTATTGACCCAGGTTTGTCCGGTAGCAGGATCAACGGGCGGATCCGGTGTGGGTTGATCGGCGAGTAATTGCTCGACAGCGGCGTCGAGTCCTACGTCCATCAATTGGCGGACAAACCGTCGCGCACTCAGAAAGGTTGTGCGTCGCAGCAGATGTCCGGCATGTCGTTCATCCCAGGGTCCGGTGTAGCGATCGAGTGCGCCCATGACAAACTCCGTTGGTATGAAAAATCGTGCTCACGGCGACGGCAGTAACACAGCCGAGCATTCACCGTAACCGTGCACTCTGACTCGGCGGAGAGAGCGATGGTTTAATTCGGTGCTGCTGGTTGTCCGATGCGCTCGAGCAGTGCCGGTGAAACAGATAAACCTTGTGCCTGCATTCGAGCAGCATGGCGGCGCGCGTCGTCGAGCCGTCCGGTGTCAATGTACAGGAGCAGCAAATTGTGGTTCGCTTGTGTATCGCCCGGGGCAAGGCGTAGCTGGCGTTCCAACAGTATGCGTGCTGAGTCGAGTTGTTTTTCTTCGAAAGCGATGCGTGCCAAGCGAAAGTACAGCTCTGGCCATGATGGGATGAGCGCCAGCTCGCGTTGGTAATGCACCTTCGCCCGCGTGAATTCACCTCGATCCCAGTACAAATTGCCGATGTAGTAGTTGATGTACTTCTGTGTGCTGTCCATTCGGTACGCTTCCCAGAGCAATCGTTCGCCCTCAGCTTTGCGTGGATTGACCTTGTCGAGGTAGTAGCGTGCTCCCAGCATCATGCGTGCGTATGCCGAATGGGGTGAAGTGCGCACGGCTTCTTCCCAGAACACGATCCGATTGCGGAACGAGTCGGTCCGGTGCCAGGCGATGAGGCTAAACACACCAATCAGCAACAGTCCACTACTCCAGACCAGCCGACGCGGCATTCCCGATGCAACCGAGCCGAGAAGCCAAAGCACACCGATCATCGGAACGTAGAGGCGGTGCTCGTATGCTTCCTGGTTGATGTGGCGCGGCACGATGAGCGCTGGCAACAAAAACAACACATACCACGCAATTGCAGCCACAACTGTCTGCCACCGGAGTTGACTTTTTCCACGCCAGAGTAGCACGGCAACAATCAGGCTTGCCCCGATGCCTGGCAGCAGCGTCGTATCCTCCAACCGCGGAAAGACCGACAGCTCAACCGGCAGCAGACACTTACCCAGATACTGGGCGTAGAGCGGCACACGCTCCAGAAAAATTGCTGCGAGCTCGGCGAGATTAGTCGGCAACGGCTCTACGGTCGCGTGAGCACGAAACACGGCCCACAGCAGGCTTGATGCCGCCCATAGCACCAGAGGCATCACCAATGCTCGAAGCGTTTCTTTCCCCTGCCATTGCCAGAGTGCCAGTGCGCCCAACACCGTTGGACCAACGATCAGGGCGGTTTCTTTGGTGAACAGAGCAGCCAGCAGCAGAACAAATCCCGCCACCAGCAGCCACCACCGTCGGCGTTCTATCCATGCCACTGTGACGATGCTATAGCCGAAGGTCGCTATGCCGAGCATGGAATCATTTCGCCCCGGAATCCACACGACCGCCTGCACCAGCGCAGGATGCACTGCAAACAGCAGCGCCAGCAGCCATGCGAGCACATCCCGATTCAACAACCGCCGTAGAAACAGAAAAACCAGCACAGCAGCAATGGCATGGAGTGCGATGTTCGTTGCTCGATACGTGCGCAGCACGTCGCGCGGTGAGCCCTCGGCGTGGAGTGTCTGCCCGAGTCGTCCTTCGCGATGGCGATCAGCAATGAACGTCCAGAGCAAGAGCGGTCGGTAGTAGGTATCGCCGGAATCCACAAAGACGCCGCGCCCGAATGCGCGCAGCAGATTGCCGGCATCGCGATTGAAGGATTCTCGCTCGCGAATGAAAATCAGATCGTCGAGGTCTGTGTAGTCGTAGTCGAGGGTATGCCAGAAAAGCGCAACGGCAGCACCCATGATTGCAGCGCAGGCAGCAAGGATTTGCCAGCGGTGGAAGCGATCAGTGACCATCGTCTGTGCCATGGTGAACTGCAACCCAAGAGGTGGAAAAACACGCGGCGCAAAAGTAACCGTGCAGAGTGTGCCACCCTTGTGCCTACTCCCGAAAAGTGCAGACCCCAACAGACAAAATCGTGCCAATTTTTGCTGGTTATACACGGTCGTATTCGCCGACAAGTCACCCATAAAAAAAGTGCTTGCATGCCAGCCTGTGCCGTATTATTTTCGCGCTGGGAGAGAGTACGTGATGCCTCCTTTCGTTGTGGTGGTGAAAGGTCTCCGGGGAGTGCCCCTCGATGTTGTGGTGACGTCGAGGGGCATTTCGTTTTTGCCAATCTCGAAGTATCTTTGAAAGAGCGATCCATCACTGCTTGAGGACTGGTATTATGCTTGCTCTTGTTGTGTTGAGCGTGTGTGTTTGGACGTATGCTGCGGCACACACCGAGATTCCCGGACCACCGCAGCAGAAACCAATCGCGCTGGTGGGCGGACGTGTCTTTACCGTCAGTCATGGGACAATTGACGGCGGCACGGTCGTTTTCAATCAAGGCAAGATCACCGCGGTTGGAAAGGATGTGGCTATCCCGCCCGATGCGGTGCGTATTGATTGTCGCGGCAAGAACATTTACCCTGCGCTGTTTGCACCGCACACGAGCATTGGCTTGATTGAAATCGAGGCAGTGCGAGCCACACGGGATGTTACAGAGGTGGGGCAGTTCAATCCAAACGTGCAAGCCGACGTTGCCTACAACCCCGATAGTGAGGTCATCCCGACCGTGCGGTCCAATGGCATCCTCATTGCAACGGTTGCACCCGACGGCGGGCTTGTCAGCGGCATTGCTTCTGTGATGCAGCTCGATGGATGGACGCGAGAAGATATTGCGCTGCAACGTCAGGCAGCAGTGGTGGTGAATTTCCCATCGCTGGCAACGTATCGAGCGCCGTGGGTTCGGCGCAGCCCTCAGCAACAACGTCGCGATGCCGAACAGCAAATCGAGAAGCTCTACGACTTTTTCCGCCAGGCACAGATGTATGCTCGTGCTGCGTCGGCAGGTCGTGTAACAAAAAGCGATCGTCGCTTTGAATCGCTTCGCCCGGTCTTCGATGGGACACTGCCGGTGATGATTCGCTGCTGGGAATACAAGCAAATTCTTCGCGCCATTGAATTCGCCAAGCACTTCGGCGTGCGTGCAATTTTGGTCGGCTGCTCGGATGCGTGGCGATGCCTCGATGAAATCAAGCAGAGCGGCTTTCCGGTGATTGTTGGGCGTGTCCATAGTCTTCCGATGCGCGACGAAGAAGACTACGACCTTCCCTATCGGCTGCCGGCAATCTTAGCGCAGGCGCAGATACCGTTTGCCATCAGCGATGCTGGATTCTGGCAGCAGCGAAATCTTCCCTTCCAGGCGGGAACGGCTGTTGCCTTTGGGCTGGATCGCGATGCAGCGCTGCGAGCCATTACGCTCTCGCCGGCGGAAATATTCGGCGTGGCTGATCGCATCGGCTCGATTGATGTTGGCAAAGACGCAACGCTCATCGTTAGCAGTGGTGATGTACTCGATGCACTCACCAGTCGTATCGAACGGGCATTTGTGCAGGGACGAGCCGTCTCGCTGGAGAGCAAGCAGACGCGACTTGCCGAAAAGTATCGGACGCGTTACCGCCAGCCGAAGCAATGAAGCCCGACGGAACGCTGGAATCAATGGTGCCGGTGCCAATGCCGCCGAGCACACGCAATATCATGCGTCGTCGCCTCAGCAGCGAGGATGCAGCTCGCTTTGAGCAGGTGCAGATGTTCGCCATTACGTACTGGAGCGAGGGACTGCGCATCCGTGGATTTTTAGCCATGCCGCCGCGTGCAACGGCGCCGTACCCTGCTGTCGTGTTCAACCGTGGCGGTGCTGGTCCCCGCGCTGCGCTCCAGCCAGAAGGGGCCTTTCAGTACATCGGCACGATCGCAAGCTGGGGATACGTTGTGGTTGCCAGCAACTACCGTGGGCAAGGCAGCAGCGAGGGCACCGAGCAGTGGGGCGACGGTGATGTCCGCGATGCGCTGAATCTCTTGCCCCTCCTGGCGCAGCTTGGCTCGGTTGATACCGACCGCCTCGGGCTGGTCGGCGGTAGTCGTGGCGGTATGATGGCGTTTATGATGCTCCGCCGCACAACTGCCTTTCGCGCTGCCGTCACCATCGGTGCACCGACGATGCTCCACCGCTGTTCTCCGCAGTCCCATATTCGTCGG
>JBBIUD010000022.1:0-11855 GCA_037440485.1 Chlorobiota bacterium | reverse complement strand
CGAGAAGGGCTACCATCGGGAAGCACCGTTGGCTACGAAATATTCGACCGAACCAATCTTGGGATGAGCGACTTTGTGCAAAAGCTCAACCATAAACGCGCGCTTGAGGGCGAACTTCAGAAAACGATTGCCAGCTTTGATGAAGTGCAAAAAGTTCGTGTCATGATAGTGCTGCCGGAAAAAGCGCTCTTCGAGAAAGATCAGAAAAAGCCAACCGCATCGGTACTCCTGCATCTGAAAAGCGGGCGAAGCTTGAGCAAACTGAACATCGAGGGTATTCAGAATCTCGTTGCCAGTAGCGTCGAGGGTCTTAGTCCTGCTGATGTGACCGTTGTTGACCAACACGGACAAATCTTGAGCCAGGCACCGCGAGAAACCTCAACGCTGGCAGGACTGACGGCAACGCAGTATGAGCAGCAGCAAAAAGTGGAAAGCTACCTTACCTCGCGTGTTCAGTCGCTGCTCGATGGTGTGCTTGGTCCTGGCAACAGTGTCGTCCGGGTTAGTGCGGAACTCGATTTTACCCAGCGCGAGCAGACCCGCGAAAACTACGATCCCGACGGGCAGGTGATTCGCAGCGAAGAGCGGATTGCCGAAGCACGTCGTTCGCAAGATTCGCTCGACTATCCAGCCGTCAATAGCGAAAGCAATGCAACGAAAGTCCGCACCAATTACGAAATCTCTCGGACTGTCGAGCGAATCGTCGGAGGAGTCGGTACAATCAAGCGCATATCAGCATCGGTGCTGGTCAACGGTGTGGCAAAAGTTGTCGAGCAGGACGGCAAGAAAGTGGTTCAGTACACCCCGCGAAGCCAGGACGAGCTACAGAAACTCACGCAAATTGTGCGCAATGCAATAGGCTACGATCCAGAGCGGAACGACCAGGTGAGCGTGGTCAACCTTCCATTCGATACCACCATGCTGGAAGAACCCGAACAAGAGCCAACCTTCACGCTCCCAAAGGGAAATCTTGCAGTGGGCATAGCCGCATTGGTCGCACTGTTACTGGCATTGTGGGCATTGCGGCGGTTGGTTATGGCACCTCCGTTGCGTCGTCGTATCGAGGAAATTTTTGTCAGTCCAGCACACCTGCAGCTTGCAGCGACAGCAGGAACAACAGTTGATACTTCTCAGCAATTACCGGCAAACACACAGCCGGCAGCACAATTGGAAGAGCATCACCAGCCCTCGCTCTACGACGAGCTTCGCCAGCGTGTTCGCCAGCAGCTCGATGCTTCCGGTGCCTCGCAATTGACCGAGGAGCAATTGCTCATCGAGGAGATGAAAGAACGTATCGCAGCATTTATTCGCGATAACAATCCCGACGCAATCAAGCTTATCAAGTCAGTGCTCACGCAGGAACACTAACAATGGCAACAGCACTTGCGCAACGGACCGCATCTCTCAGTTACGATAGGCTCAGCGGACGCCAGAAAATCGCCTTATTGCTCATGGCGCTTGATGTTGATACCGCGGCGCTCGTTCTCAAAGGTCTCGATCAACCTGATGTCGAGCAGCTCAGTGTTGAAATTGCGAGTTTGGAAGCGGTTCCCAAGGAACTCACCGATAAAGCGGTCGAAGAGTTCTATCGGCTGATACAAGGGCATCAGTTCATGCTCGCCGGTGGTTTTGAGTATGCACGGATGCTGATGGAGCGTACCTATGGACCAGAGAAAACTCGAGACTTGCTGCAGAAAATCAAGATGCTAACGACGGTGCGTGGATTCGATATTCTCAAGAAAGCCGATGCGCAACAGTTGGCGAGTTTTCTTTCGAAAGAACATCCGCAGACAATCGCACTGCTCCTGTCGCACTTGCCAACAGATCGAAGTGCTGAGGTGCTCGAGTTATTTCCAGATGACCTACGCACCGATGTCATCATGCGGATTGCAACGCTCGGTAAGGTTTCGCCAGCAATTGTTCAGCAAATCGAACAGGTTGTTGATCAGATTGCTGAGCAAACGCTCTCGCAAAGCATGGCAAGTGCTGGTGGTGCGCAAATTGTTGCTTCAATATTGAATCTGTCGCCGCCGGCACTTGCAAAATCCATCATGGAGCAAATCGAAGGCTCAAACCCGCAGCTTGCACAAGACATCAAACGACTGATGTTTCTGTTCGAAGACATTCTGCTCATTGACGACCGCGGTATTCAGCGGATTCTCCGCGAAGTTGATCGGCGCGATCTGGTGCTTGCGCTGCGGGGTGCTGATGAGCGACTCCGTGCAAAAATCTTCAAGAACATGTCCGAGCGTGCTGCCAAAGTTGTCAAGGAAGAACTCGAGCTGATGGGTCCGGTCAAGCTCAAAGATGTGGAAGCAGCGCAACAGCGAATCGTCGAAATTGTCAAGCGGCTCGAAGAGCAAGAAGAGATCACCATCAGCGGACGTGGGCGCGACGAGGTGTACGTGTAGCGTGCTCTAGGCAGAGGTAATTGTGTGCTGATGTCGGCATTAGGTGCAGTCAGAGGGAAGGAAATGGCGGTTTATCTTGTATAGCCTGCCGCTGCAACCAGAGCCAGTGCACCTTCCGCAGTGCAATGTAGCCGACGATGAAAAGACCGACGGTGTTGGCTGCAATGATGACGCTATTGCTCAGCGCAAGCCCATAAGCAAGCCAGAGCACGGCTCCGATCGTTGCCATGCCGAAGGCATAGAGCGAGAGTTGTTCAACTTGTCCGGTCCGCCACACGTGCCATGCTTGCGGAAGCATAGCAAAGGTGGAAAAGATTGCTGCGATGTAACCCAAGACGTCAATGTTCATTGCGGGAATTGCGACGGTAACTAAAATGAGGCACTGCTACACGCTGCGATGATGGTATCGTAACCACCGGCTTGGAGCGAGCGTGCATAGATAAAAGCGATGAATGTCTGGCTTGCGGCACTATTGTTTCCCTCAAATTCCTCAAAGGTCAGTGACCGCACGGTGCCCGTATCGGCGTCGAGGTGACCAGTAGCGTACATGTAGGCATGCTGTCCGCGCCGCACCCATTGGCGGAGACGATAGTAACGTTGGGTTGAATCGTAGCTCATCATCCACTCAGCGCTCGGTTGCCAGCCATTCATCGAGCCAACCACGAACACATCTTCATCAGCAATGGGGAGATTTTCGGGATCGAGGATAAATTCGATTGGGACGTATTCATCATCGAATGGTGCAACACCATTGGTGAGCATCGCGGCTTCGCTGGTGGACCACATGCCGAATTGCCCGCGGCGTCGGATGTCTGCCAGAGGCAACCGAACAGGAACCGTCGAACGAGGGAATAAGCCCACATTCTGAGCATCAAGACGGCGGTAGTCATTCTCGCATGGGATACCCTCGATTCGGAATCGCTTGATGCCACTGGTCATGCCCATGGTCATGGTCGCAGGAGTGCGAAGCGACAGCGACGAACCCAGAGTACCTCGATTTCCACGCACGACTAATGGCTCGTACCATCGGTGCATGCGATAAAAAACAGCGGTGGTCACTTGTGCATCGGTGTAGCCGCGGACATTCCCGACAGCAGCTTCGAGAATGCGTGCTGAGGGCGCAGCGCGGCGCCGAGGCTGGTAAAAGTCCGTCATGACACTGAGTACGCACTCAGCAGCAGGTTCGATGGCGAAAAAACGTGCTTCGGCGATCGGTCGCTGCTCGCGACCAAGCTCATAAAAAAGGACCTTCCAATTCCCACCGACTGGTACGCGCAAGGTTGCCGAGGGTATCTGCAAAACGGCGCGGTGAGTGTAGTAGCGCGATTGTGGCGATGCCAATCGCCAATCGAGAACAACAGCGCGCGCAGCGGTGGGGTCAATGGTGAAAGGATTGTTGTCTGGTTCCCATGTTGCTGTGCAATGCTGGAGAACAGCGACAAGGTCTGGCGGGACGCTGGCGGCAACGTCGAGTTCGATGGTTAGGGATGGAGACGCCATCGAGGTTGCCTGTGATGATATTGCCGATTGAATCAACAATAACGGTGGCAGTCGCTCATCGCTGGAACCATAGACACGAACCATGCGGACAAGCGGAGGAAGCCGTTCGCCGCTCCAGAGCGTGTCGGCAGCCGGCGAGCATACAACAGCGATGCAGAAGAAGGCTGTAAGATGGAGCAGTTTCATTTCGAGCAAAATTACTGTCCCGCCTCCAGCACACGCGACAGTTCTGCTTCGTATTGGTGACGGTTCCGGCGTGGCAGTTGTGCGATGACCAACCGGTAGGAATGCACGATGAGGTCGTTGATCAGAACTTGAGGTAGGCTGCCATCGAGTACGAGAGTATTCCAGTGGCGTTTGTTCATGTGGTAACCAGGGCGGATTGCAGCATACTGTTCGCGCAATTCAATAGCGCGGACAGGATCGCATTTGAGGTTGATCCACAGCGGTACGTGGTCAATGCCAATGAGCGCAAACATTCGATGCTCGACCGAGTACACAAGCGTTTCTGGACCGAACGGGAAGCGGAGTGTCGACCCGGGAAGGTGTTGGCAGTATGCGAATATTTGGTCGAGCATGATCAGGAACAATGCTGTGGACAAAACAAAAATAACAGAGCCTTCCGCCTGCTGACGAAAGGCTCCGTTCGACGATGAAAGAAGGGATGCGACTATTTGATCACCACCACCGGCACACTGACAAGCTCGGTACCACTCCGCAGAACGAGCCGATAAACACCGCTCGATAGTGCAGTGGTGTCGAGGTGAATGCTGTGCTGACCGACGGTACCGCTGGCAAGTGTAGCAACTTCTGCACCGCGCGCGTCGAGCAATACCAACTGAGCAGGCGTTGCACCATTGACGCTAACCAGGACG
Source organism: Chlorobiota bacterium (assembly GCA_037440485.1). Taxonomy (GTDB): domain Bacteria; phylum Bacteroidota; class Ignavibacteria; order Kapaibacteriales; family NICIL-2; genus NICIL-2. Next base: position 7,069 of record JBBIUD010000022.1, on the reverse strand, counting down.
GTTGCATCGCTGACAACCGGATTCGGAGCAAGCTTGAGCGATAGATTCCCTGCGCTGACTTCTGTCGATTCGACGCTCGAACCCTGGACACCATCACCAAACACTGTCAAATCAACATCGCCGCCGTTAGAACGAATGTGGAATACTGCCGCCTGAATATCTTCAACCCGTTTGGGACGGAACTCGATTGTGACGGCATGCTCTGCTCCAGGGGCAATGGTGATCGGGGTTGTACCGCCATCGGTGATAACGAAAACATCACCAAATGTCGGTTGGTCAGCCGCATCCATCGAAATTTCGCTGACGACCAGATCGGCACTTCCAGCATTCCGAATCTTGAACGTATGCGATTTTTTATCGCCGACCGCGACAGCGCCGAATTCAACAACGTTTTCGCCTGTCGTCTGGACGAGTTCAAGTTTTGGCTGTGGTGCGATTGTGCCCGTCACCCAATCCATAATTTTTTGCGCAAGCTGATTGCGAGCCGTTGTGTTCGAGATTGCTTCCAGCCCAAAGGTCGTGAAGACCAGCCGCGTGTCGTTTGTTTCAACTCGGATACCACCGATGTACTGCGCGTTGTTGTCGTACGTGAAGATGGGAATTGCTGGACCATTCGAGACAAGTTGGAGTACGTCGGTGTAGAGGTTGTAGTACTGCGTGGACTGATTGCAGGTAACGTTGACGCCGTTGCTGATGGGGTCGTTGCTGACGCCTTGGATGGTGAAGGTTTTCAGACTGGTGATATTCCCGCTGGCGTCGTAGTTGAAATGGTAATAGGGGATTTGCTGAGTACCGCTACTGAGCGTAATGGGAAAAGTCTGCACATTCCGAATCCCAAGCGTGTTGGTAAGGAAGTTCCGCGTTGTCATATTTGCTCCAGAGGCTTTGAATGCCAGAAACGCTTCGAGCGGACCGGATATGAATAACCTCTTTCCCTCCTGGACCCATGAGTTGACTTGGTCAATGATTTGTTGAATGTGGAGAGCTCCGCGGTTGGCATAATCAATCGGCAACACGATTGCCTGACACGGCAAGTCGCTCCCGTATTCAACGGCAGCGATCGGTGGAATAAGCGCCGTTTCGTTGGCGTACTTGGCTGCACTTGTGATTGCTTGGATAAATGGAGTGATCCCAGCTCCCATGTATCCATACACGATGGCATACTTTGTCTGCTGGGTCATGTAGCCGCAGGAGTAGCTGGCTGTTTGGTTGAGTCCGTTCCCCTGTGGAATAGCATCAATGTAAGCCAGAGCAAAACTACCGTTGTTGGGTGCAGAAAATTGAATGGTAGCGGTTTTCTCTTCGCCTGGTTGCAGTGTGAGCGTCGAGGGGGTGACTGAAATTGACCATCCGGTGGGTTGGAGCGTGTTGTTCGTGTTTACCTGAAGATTGACTGTTTGTGCTCGCTGAGTTGGGTTCGAGATCGTAAGCTGGTGTGAAACTGTTCCGCTACGAGCAATAAAACCAAATCGTGGAGCTGCTGCGGTGATTTCGACGCGGTTGAGCACGTCGTTGAGCGTTGAAGCAGCTTGTAAAACTTCTTTGGTGGCGTCAAGCTGGACAAAGGCGATGACGTACTGGCCGTTTGGCGTCCACACACTTTGGGTGCCACGTGTATAGGTGAAGGTGAACGTTTTTTGCTCTCCGGCTGCCATGCTAATGGATGTGGCACTCTGAGCATCGGGAAGCGCTTTCAGTAAGGCGTAGTCAAATTCGGTGTACACATGCTGTGACTGTCCTTGTAGTTGGGACGTCAGGTCTGCGTAGTAGTTGACCACCATGACCTGCAGCTTTGCACCAGAGATTGCGGTCGTGCCGTCGTTCTTGAGAGTAACGGTAACCTCGATAGGGTTTTTGGTTCTGTCCTCGCTGATAGTCATTGCCAGTGGTGTCGGTTGATTTTTGACTTGATCGGCGGCTTGTCGCAGCGCTGCAACACTGCCGGGGTAAATCTTTGTGCCGCTCATGTACCCATCAGGGATGCCGGTGACGCCGTAGTAGTTTCGGCGAGCCATGTTGTCGTTGGAATTGTACACGTTGTATGGATCGCCTGGTTGTGGCCAGTTCATGTGGTAGGTCACGACCACCACGTCAGGCGACTGCTCGGCAAATTGCTTGACGTATGGTTTGACAGCCAAGCAGGGTGGGCACGTGCTCGAGGTGAACTCCTCAAAGAGCGGTGTGCGCGGGTGCTGGGCAAAGGACGTCGCGGCGACAAATACCGCAACCAGTAGAAAAGAAACAAAACGCTTCATCGGACACTCCGATAGTTGTGAAACATGATGGAAACGGCAATGACCACAAAGTTGGCATACACAGCAAAATGCCAGCGATAGCATCGTCGGTGTTGGTGCCTACTTTTCCTCCTCAAACTTACAACAAAAATTCGTTATAACCAAATGCGTGCTCAGTCGTTGTCCGGTGGGGATATATCGAACTCACCGATAACCATGCAATGGTCGCTGATGCGGCTGGCGCTGCGGTCGGGCAGCATTGCTCGATGGTCAATCATCCGGAGCCGCTCCGGATGCCAGCGTCGGGCAGCACTGGTGGATGCAAGAATGTGGTCAATTGCCTTGCGGCGATGATCCAGGCACGAAGTCAATCCCTCGGTCAGAAACACCAATGCTGAATCGCGTTCGAGTGCGGTGAGCGTAGGTTGCCGCGATCGCTTGGGGAAGTCGTTGAAGTCGCCAACGATGAGAACGTCGCGTTCGCTGGTAGTTGTCAGTACCGAATCTGCCCAGCGCGCCAGAATCGAGGCTTGCTGCCGTCGCTGCTCGATTGCTGTGCGGCGAAGCTCCTCTGTCGAGTCGTAGCGTGAGGATGATTTCAAATGCACAACCATCATCAGCCAGTCGAAGGCACCTTTGCGGCATTCAACGATAAAGCCTGCGCGATTACGCTCTGGATTAACAGCCAGTGGGAAATAGTCACCTTTTGCAGTGCACTCAACCCCTGTCCGATAAAGAACCCCAACATTTTGACGATGTCCGCCATGGCTGAGCAGACCGAGCCATCCGGGCAAGTAGCGCAGTATTCGATGCAAAGCACTGTCGTTTTCGATTTCCTGGACTGCCAATACGTCAACACCACTTTCGGCAATGAGTTTGGCAATGGCTGCATAGTCATCTTCAGTGCGGGGCTTCTGTTCTGGCTCAATGCCGTCGCCCAGCCATTCGATGTTGAACGTACCAATGCATACGGTAGCTGCTGGCTGTTGCGATGTTGCACAACCAAAGATGAGGATGCTTGCAAGCAGAAATGCATATCGGACGAAACGGTGCATTGCTGTAAAAAGCAGTGGACGGTAATCATTGCTGCAAACATACTTCCTGTTGGCGGGTAGCCGGTATTTTTGAGCAGCACGATCAACATGCTTAGCAACAATGGCGAATGTCGGTATCATCATTCCAGCGGCAGGAATCGGTCAACGCTTTGGCGGACAAGTGCCCAAGCAATACCAGATCCTCGGTGGTATACCGATCATTGTGCGTTCGTTGTATGCGATGCGCGCTGCATTCCCGGGTGCACCGATTGTTGTGGCTGCCGACCAACGTTGGATTTCTCATCTCAATGAGCTACTTGCTCAACACCGCTTGACCAGTGCCGTTGCAATTACCGAAGGTGGTGCTACTCGCCAAGAGTCGGTTGCGCAAGCATTGATACACTCGCAGCTTGATGCTACCGAGCTGATTATCATTCACGATGCGGTGCGACCACTTGCATCGGCTGCTCTTGCGCAGCGTGTCGCGGATGCGGCTTCTGGTGCTGGTGCTGCTGTTCCCGTTATTCCGCCAAAAGACACAGTCAAATTGCTCAGCGGTGATGACGGTCGCGTGGAAACAACTCTGCCGCGCAGCCGCATCGGTCTTGCACAAACGCCGCAGGCATTTCACCGCGACATTCTCATCGAAGCTCATCAGGAAGCCCAGCACGATCATTTTGAAGGCACCGATGATGCCAGTGTCGTCGAATATGCTGGATTCCCGGTGACGACAATCGAGGGAGAGGAGAACAACATTAAGATCACAACACCACTTGATTGGGTAATCGCTGAGCATCTTTTGAACATTTACGCGCAGCACCAGCAATGATTATTCGCACACGCGCGATAGTTTTGCGTCGGATACGCTATAGCGACACCAGCCTTATTGCAACAGTTCTTACTCCCAGCCGTGGCATTGAAAGTATTCTTGCCAAAGGAGCGCGGTCGGCAAAAAGCCGAACGGCAGCAATTCTACAGCCACTGGAAGAAATCGAGATACAGTACTATGTCAAGCCCGGACGTGATTTGCACATTCTCCGCAGTAGCGAGCGTACCGCAGTGCGGCATCGCTTGCATTCAAGTTACGAGCATACGCTCGCTGGACTGGCAATCGCCGAAATCGTGCTTGGCTTAGAGTTGCCCGGTCACCCTGCTGAGGACGTGTTCACTATCCTTGCGAGTGCACTTAGTGCACTGGACGCAACCGAATCAAACATTGCTGCGTTCCCGATTGCCTTTGCATTTCGTTTTGCTGCAGCCCATGGATTCCCGATAAGTGTCCCTCCTCCAGAGATGCATGCAGCTTCAGCATACGTTTTTGCTTTTGATTCGGGACAGCTTCTGCCGGCACACCACGGCAACACACACGGTGAAACGCTCGATCTCCAAACTGCTCAAACGTTGGCAACACTGGCAACAGAACCGTTCGAATCGCTTGCACTGCACACATTTCCACACGAATCCATCGCAGTGTGCCATCAAATTGCCACAACATTTCTTTCGTTTCATTTCGAGCGCCCTCTCCGGCGCAATCGGACAGCTTAGGTTTCGCTGACGGTTCCCAGTATAATGCTGCGGCACATTTCTAACTCTTCGGGGAGGATAGTGGTCGGACGCCGCTCGTAGGTCAAGGCGATGACTTTGTAACCATTCTGCTTGAGAAGTTGGACGGTCTGTGTGTAGCGAACGCGCAGGCTTGCTGACTGCGCTGTTGAAGCGGTTAGCAGCACTTTCGTTTTCGATGAGGCAAGATTGAATCGGTCGCTGGTGTCGAGACTGCTACCGAGCAACACTCCCGATAAGGCAAGCACGGCATTCAGAGGATACGCATTGCGGGCAGCATATTCGAGTGCCAGGCATGCTCCCTCAGCAAAACCCAGCAGTGTGATTGCTTCGATGGACACATGTTCGGTGATGCGCTGGAGAACCTGCTCAATCGCTGCTAAGCTGATTTCCAGATATGGTCGCTGTCGGTCAAGCGCGGTGTCGAATTCTTGGTGAGGATACCAAAAGTTCCGCCACTCGGGTGGCTCGATTCCAATGATTGCAGCGGTCGGAAATTCCGATAGGGGAGCTATCATCGTGGCAAGACGGAGAAAGCGCAATGGGTCACCCCAGCGATTACACAGCGCAATCATTGCCTGAGTGGAGCGGTCTATAGCGGTACCGGAATGGTGAATAGAGAACGCGTGCTGTGCTACTTTGATGGTAGCCCACGCCTGTGGTTGCGTCCGGTCGGAGTGTTGGATTGTCTCCTGTTGCCGTTCCATAAATAGGCTGGTCGTATGCTACTGTGAGTATCGTCCGCCGTCAGTTGTTTCTTGAACACATCTGGTATCTTTGTTAGCATGAATACCATCGAGTGCATATTGTGCCGTGGCCTTGTTGCCCTCAGCGTTCTGGGCATACTGATGATGGCATCCTGTGCAACTGAACGGATAATTATCCGGAACAATACACTCAGCCAAGCCGCACTCGACAGTCTCAATGATCTGTTAGCATCAGCCGATGTTGAGCTGGTGTTGCGAGGAGGTGCTGCGCTTCCTCCGGCATTTCGTATGCCGCGACGCTATGTCCTGCATAACGACGTGCTGCAAGGGATCGGCTCACGGGATACTGTTACACTTCCCATTGACTACATCGCCCAATTACGGGGTAGCCATCGGCGTAGCGGTAGTAGGCTGATAGTCGGTGCTGCCGGCGGATTTCTTGTTGGTACAGCAGTGGGCGTAGTGCTCGCACCGTCGGCTCCAGTTGCCATTGGGATCGGCGGGCTGATCGTTGGCATGACGGCTGCAGCGCTCAGTAGTGACCGGTTTGTGATCCGATTCGATGATCGGGCTGATAGTCCGCACTAATGCAGCGTTGCGCATCGGGTGTGGTTAACTTTTTTGTTTTCAAAGTCTTTCCTTCAACGACAACAGTATGACACTGCTTCTTGCAATCGTGCTCGGTCTTGTCCAGGGACTGACGGAGTTTATTCCCATCAGCAGCACAGCTCATATGACGCTCTACGGTCAGTTGAGCGGAATACTCGATCGGCAGAATCCGGAGCAGTGGACCGCGATGATTGCTGTTGTTCAGTTGGGTACGCTGCTGGCAGTCCTTGCCTACTTTGCACGCGATGTCGGTAGCATAACTGCTGCTGTGTTGCGAGAGACGTTTCTTGAGCGGATACCACCGCACCGGCAGTCGGCGACAGCGCGTCTGGGCTGGCTGGTTGCGATCGGAAGCCTGCCGATCGGCGTGCTGGGTTTGCTGCTGCGGAAGTTTATCGAAGGCAGCGCAACAAAAAGTCCACTGCTCATAGCTGCGATGTTAGCAGCCGTGGCAGTTGTGATGATGATTGCTGAACGGCGTCGTGCTACACGGTCGGTGGAATCGCTAACAGTTTTCGATGCGATTGTGATTGGAATTGCGCAAGCACTTGCATTGTTGCCCGGTGCATCTCGATCGGGTACAACAATTAGTGCAGGATTACTGCTCGGAATCGAACGATCGGCTGCAGCGCGATTTTCCTTTCTGCTCAGCATACCGGCGCTGCTGGCAAGCGGTCTGCTCGAACTTGTCAGTGCAGTACGCATCTTGAGTCCGCAGCAACTGTGGGAGCTTACCATTGCCACACTGGTTGCAGCGCTCAGTGGATATGCATCCATTGCATTCTTGCTATCGTACCTTCGAGTGCATCGCCTCAATGGATTTGCGTACTATCGCCTGGTTCTGGCAGGAGTCATTTTGCTTCTGCTCTGGGCGCGATGGCTACAATGAATCGGACTATCTTCCGTTGTGTGCCGTGCTATG
>JBBIUD010000021.1:0-12324 GCA_037440485.1 Chlorobiota bacterium | reverse complement strand
CATGACGTTGATCAGCATTGCGATGACAGCAACGACGCCACCGAGGCTGTAGTAGGTCACCATGAACAGCACAACCAGCGCAAAAGCAATGATGCTCGCCGAAATGCCCGAGCGTATGGAATCCTCGCCAAGTGATGGACCAACGACACGTTCTTCGATGATCTTGACGGGTGCTTTGAGTGCACCAGCTTTGAGAACGATTTGTAAAAGTTTTGCTTCTTCAACGTTTGCCATTCCTTCAATTTGGGAGCTACCACCAGTGATCTTGCTGCGCACGACCGGTGCGCTATAGACTTCGCCGTCGAGGACAATCGCGATACGTTTGCCGATGTTGGCGCCGGTGATTTTTGCCCAGCGTTCTGCGCCCTCGCTACTCATGTACATGAGCACCATTGGGCGGTTGGTCATTTGGTCGAACGTCGCGTAGGCATCGGTGACAACATCGCCGGTCAGTTCCGGATCACGCTTGAGGACGTACATGCTGTAGGTGCGGTTGGGTGTATTCTCGCTACCGCGCTCTGGTTTGGCACTGAAGGCAATTTCGACATCGGCAGGAAGCATCCGCCGTATTTCCGGTCGCGCCAGTAGCGACTGAAGCTGGCGTTTACCGTCCTCGGTGGTGACAAAGTAAAACTCAGCATCCGACGGAAGTTTAGGAATGACTTCTTCCGCGATGTCGAATGGTTGGTAGCGCTCGCCGACGAGAATCTGACCGGCAAACAACGATATGAACGGATGCTCGCGGCGATACTTAGCAATTTTTTCTTCATCGCTTAATCCCGCATAAGGGTCACGTTTGGCTGCAGTGTCGCTGGCTTTGGCAACTGCTGTATCGCGGTGGGTCGTTGTGTCACCTGCAACAGTTGCTGTATCGCTTGTTGTGTGTTTGCCCGCAAGGTAACGATCAATGTTCAAGAATGCATAGAGCACATCGTTCCCGTGGCGGAGGAGCTTGAATTCCAGCCGAGCGGTGGTTTGGAGAAGCTGCCGCATTTCTCGTTCGTCCTGGACGCCAGGAAGCTCCAGCAAGATGCGTCGAGTGCCCTGCTTTTGGATAGTTGGTTCGGTCACACCGAATTTGTCAATCCGCTGTCGAATAACCTCGAGCGCTTGATCAACAGCTTCGCTGATGTCGCGCTTGAGCCGCTCGATAATGCGCTCTTCGCTGATGTCGCGGACGTCCACAAGCTCGTAATACGACACCAACGACTTACCCTGCGGACGTGCAATACGATCGAAGGTGCGCAAGAAAATGTCGAGCACCTCTTCGTCGCTTTGCTCTGCTTGGCGGCGGGTTTCTTCGATAACGCGCTCGAACGTTTCATCAATGGATGCGCGGTCTGCGGCTTCCTCGAGAAGCCGAACGACGTCCACTTCCAGCGTCACATACATCCCACCGCGAAGGTCCAGTCCGAGTTTGAGTGCGCGAAGCTTTTCCTTCCGGAAGTCCTCGCCATTGACTTGATCCCACTGAACCTGGGCGGCGGAGTCGAGCAATTCACGCTCGGCTGCCATTTGCTGTGCTCGCCAGGTCGGGTAGAGCAGAAAGACAGCCAGGACGATCGGAATAATAATCGTCAGCAGTTTACCTACTTTCCCTTTCAAGGGTTAGCCTCCGAAAAATTGACACGATTTGAAATTTTCAGGCATGCAATTTACTGCATCAGCGTGCTAATGCGCTGCGCTATCGAGCGCTGGCGGCATTCCAACGCCTGTGCTGGATACGTGCTCGAATTGTTCGATTGCTGCCAGCAAGGCTGGGACCGAAATCGGCACAACGCCCGGCTCACCACAGACGACGCCAGCGGCTATGCTGGCAAGCAGTGCTGCTTGCCGGATCGGTGCCCCGGCAACCACCATCGCTGCAAGTGTCGCAATAACCGTATCGCCTGCGCCCGATACATCAGCGACATGCCGTGCTAACGACGGAATTCGCCAGTGAGTCCGGTTCTGCTCGATAACAAACATTCCTTCTGCCCCCAACGTCAGGACAATCGTCTGCGCTGCCAGACGGTCGAGTAATTCGCTGCCCGCGCGGACTAACGTATCGGTGCTGCCATCGAGCCGATAGCCGAGCGCCGTTTGTGCCTCCTTTTGGTTTGGTTTGAAAACAGTTGCGCCACGGTACGCAAAAAAGTTATCTGTCTTCGGGTCAACAAAAACGGGTAGACCGCGCCGATCTGCCCATGCGATTGCCTGCTCGATCAAGTACGGCGTGAGCACACCTTTGTTGTAGTCCTCGATGATAAGAGCAGAAATCGAATCTGCATCGCTATCGAGTGCAGCAATAAGTTGATCAGCGATGGCATTACTGATGGGCGAGCGCTCTTCTCGGTCGAGCCGCACAAGCTGCTGGTTATTCCCGATGACACGCGTTTTGATTGTCGTCGGGCGTGCTCGATCAACGATGAGTCCGTTGGCGTCAATGTCGAGTTCTGAGGCAAGTGTGCGCAGGTGGGAACCGGCTGCGTCAGAACCCACAATGCCGCAGAGAAGAACGCCCGCGCCCAGCATACGGAGATTGTGGGCTACGTTCGCTGCACCGCCAAGACGAAAAGTCTCGCGTTCAATCTCGACGACGGGCACCGGTGCTTCCGGTGAAATTCGCCACACAGCGCCCAAGTAGTAGTGGTCGAGCATCACATCTCCGATGACAGCGATCCGCTGCTGGGGGATATGGTCAAGCCACGTGCGGCATTGATCGAGGGTGAGTCCGTCCATTTGTTAACAGGCGATGGTGTCAAACAGCTACATCCGCCTTGATATGCGGATGAGCGGTATAGTTCACAAATGCAATGTCGTCGTGCGTGAAATCATCAATCGAGCGAACCGATGGATTCAACCAGAGTGTTGGTGGTGCAAGCGGTGCTCGCTGTAGCTGCAGTCGTGCTTGATCGAGGTGATTGCGGTAGAGGTGTGCATCGCCAAAGGTGTGAATAAATTCTGCCGGCACCAAATCGCAGACCTGTGCAACCATCGCCAGGAGCAGTGCATACGATGCAATGTTGAACGGCACACCCAAAAACGCATCGGCAGAGCGTTGGTAGAGCTGGAGCGATAGATTCTTGCCTTCGACGTAGAACTGAAACAGGACATGGCACGGAGCCAGACGCATGGCATCGAGCTCGCCAACATTCCAAGCACTGACCACTAAGCGACGGCTGGTGGGATTGCGTCGGATTTCTTCAATGACTCGTGCCAGTTGATCAATGATGCGCCCATCGGGTGTCTGCCAGCGACGCCACTGTTTCCCGTAGATCGGACCTAAATCGCCGTGCTCATCTGCCCATTCATCCCAGATTGTCACGCCGTGCTCGTGCAAGTACGCAATGTTGGTATCGCCACGGAGGAACCATAGCAGCTCGGTCACGATTGAGCGAGTGTGGAGTTTCTTGGTTGTCAGGAGTGGGAAGCCACGCCGCAGATCGAAGCGCAACTGATAGCCAAATACCGAGAGCGTCCCGACGCCAGTTCGGTCGCTGCGCTCGGTCCCACGCTCAAGGATGGTGCGCAACAGCGACAGGTACTGCTCTTCGTTCGGGTTGAGTGACTCGTCTGTCATTGCTGCTGGGTAGCTTGTTGAGCACTGAGCGTTTTGTGGAAACGGCGGGCAAGTTCGTCGAGAAATTCTTCGGTGTAGAGGTAGTGCGTGCCGTGTTCGACGTTCTGTCCGTAGGCAGACAAGGCAAGGTCTTTTGTCATGATGCCGTTTTCAACTGCCTCGATGCATGTTTGCTCGAGCATTGTGCAGAAGCGCTCCAGTTCTGCGTTGCCGTCGAGTTTGGCTCGGAATGCTAGACCTCGCGTCCACGCAAAGATGGATGCAATGGGATTAGTCGAGGTAGGCTTGCCTTGTTGATAGAGCCGGTAGTGGCGCGTAACGGTTCCGTGTGCTGCTTCGGCTTCGAGCGTTGTGCCATCGGGTGTAATCAGTGTCGAGGTCATCATGCCCAACGATCCAAATCCTTGCGCGAGCATATCGCTTTGAACGTCACCGTCGTAGTTTTTACATGCCCAGACAAAGTTGCCGTTCATCTTGAGTGCAGAGGCAACCATGTCGTCAATCAACCGATGTTCGTAGGTCAAGCCTTTTGCCTGGAATTGTTCTTTGAACTCGGTTTGGTACACTTCCTCGAAGATGTCTTTGAAGCGTCCGTCGTAGCGTTTGAGAATCGTGTTTTTGGTGCTCAGGTATAGTGGCCATCCTTTGAGCAGGGCTTGATTGAAACACGCGCGCGCAAATCCACGAATGGATTCGTCGGTGTTATACATCCCGAGCGCAACGCCAGCACCTTGAAATCGGTACACCTGGTAGTGTTGCGGCTGTGAACCATCGTCGGGGGTAAAGGTGATGGTCAGTGTACCGGCGCCGTTGACGACAAAGTCGGTAGCACTGTACTGGTCTCCAAACGCGTGGCGACCGATGCAGATCGGTGCTGTCCAGTTTGGGACAAGGCGAGGAATGTTCCGGCAGACAATCGGTTCCCGGAATACTGTGCCATTGAGAATGTTGCGAATTGTTCCGTTAGGGGATTTCCACATTTGTTTCAAGCCGAACTCCTTGACGCGTGCCTCGTCGGGTGTGATCGTTGCACACTTGATACCAACGTGGTGCTCTTTGATAGCCTGAGCTGCTTCGATCGTGACCTGGTCGTCGGTTGCATCCCGGTTGGTAATGGACAGATCGAAGTAGATAATTCGAAGGTCCAGGTACGGGAGGATAAGCTTTTCCTTGATGAGTGACCAGATAACCCGCGCCATTTCGTCGCCATCAAGCTCAACGACAGGACCATGTACCGAAATCTTGTTCATTCGTAACAAAACAACGTGGAACACTGCGGAAAAACGGCGACGAAATTACGGTAGGAGCACTCGATACTTGAGGTTGAGCGATACCCACGACAGATGCGGCGAGCTTTGGTGCACTCCTAGCGTCGTCGGGGGAAGTGTATGGCATTTTTGCGCGGTTGTGCACATACTGTTTGCCCATGATGAAGCTTGCACCACTGGCATATTGCCATGAAACTGAGCCAGTCGTTGTCCGGCGGACAGAAGCCGAGGATCGGCGCTTTGCAGACTACATGCTTCGGTTGAGTACGTGGGAAAATCAAAAGCCGACAATTGCCATTGTTGGCGTTCCAACCGATGAAGGAGTTCGCCGTAATGGCGGACGTGTTGGCGCTGCAGGGGGACCGGCTGCTATTCGTGCTGCGCTGGCGAAGATGGCTGCAAGTTTTGGTTCAGAGCGATTACCCGATACCGTTACAATTCTCGACTGTGGCGACATCGTAACCGATGGTCTTTCGTTAGAGGAAATTCACCGTCGGCAGCAGGAGCTCGTCGGTGCTTTGCTCGATGAAGGTATGACGGTCATCGTGCTGGGCGGAGGACATGATATTGCCTTGCCGGATGGACGCGCTATCGGTATGCGTGCCCAGCGATCGGGTATAGTCAATGTGGATGCGCACCTGGATGTGCGACCGCGCACTGCTGAGGGTACGCACTCCGGTTCGCCATTCCGCGAGTTGCTCGACGATCCGCCGTGCACCATTGCTGCGTTCGTTGAATTTGGAATTCAGCCGTTTAGTGCATCTGCGCATCATGTTCAGTATGTGCGCGACCGTGGCTATACCGTTTGGATGCTTGACCAAATCCGCCGCCATTCGCTGTCTGCAGTGCTCGACGATGTGGTAGCGACGCTCGCTGATTGCGATCGCATTTATTTGTCGCTTGATATGGATTCGCTTGCGTCGGCGTATGCGCCCGGGGTCAGTGCGCCAGCAAGCGATGGGTTTCAGCCCGATGAAGTTGCTGCCATCGTCGAGCGTATCACACAGATGCCCACCTGTTGCCTCCTGGATATTGTCGAAGTCAATCCACTCCTGGACAGCGACGGGCGTACCGCTCGACTTGCTGCCTATTTTGCAGCACTAGCAATATGGACTATCACACACCGCGCACCATGCCACTGATTCGATCGGTTTCAGGTCTGCGTGCAACAACGACCGATGGTTCGTTCTCGGAAGAGATAATCGCCCGACATATTCGTGCGTTTGCGCACCTGCAGCCTAATGGACCTATCGCGGTTGGCTACGACGGGCGGCTTGGCGGACAAGACTTCGCTGAACTGGTCGCCCAGGAGCTTTGCCTCAGTGATCGTCCGGTGCTTATGCTTGGATGCGTTCCTACGCCGACGGTCCAAGTCATCGTTGAACGCAACCAGCTCGCCGGCGGTGTTGTCGTGACAGCCTCGCATAATGGTCCAGAATGGAACGGGCTGAAATTCCTCGATAGCGATGGCGTGTTCCTTTCGCCTGAGCGTACAGCACTTCTCTGGCACCGAAGCGATTGTACCGTCCTGACGGAAGGGATTGCGCGTGGGGTGTGTGTCAGCCACACCGATCCAATTGGCGAGCACATTGGAACAATCGCGCAGGTTGAATGGATTGCAGAGCGTCGAGCAGCAGGGGTGTTTGCTGATATGCGTGTTGTTATTGACGCTGTCAATGCCAGTGGTTCACAGGCATTGCCACGACTGATCGAGTGGCTTGGGGCACAGCCAATTCGATTGTACTGCGATGGCAGTGGCATTTTTCCTCATCCTCCCGAGCCAATACCGGAGCACCTAGGTGTACTCGCCACAGCATCAGTGCAGCATCGTGTTACGATCGGGATTGCCGTTGATCCAGATGCCGACCGGCTGGTGCTTGTGCATTCGAGCGGTGCCCCGATCAGCGAAGAAAAGACTATTGTCTTAGCTGCTGAAGCTGTTCTACGGCATACTGGTGGCGGGACGGTTGTCGTCAATGCTTCAACGACGAGCGAAGTCGAGCACGTTGCCCGCCAGTATGGGGCGCTGGTGCTTCGCTCAGCGGTTGGGGAAGCAAATGTTGTGCAGATGATGCGCCGGTGTGGTGCGGTTGTCGGTGGTGAAGGAAGCGGTGGCGTCATTCTGCCTGCGTGTCACTATGGACGGGATTCGCTCGTTGGGACCGCGCTGATTTTGATGCTTCGCTCGCTGCTGTCGGAGGATGAGTGGACCAGTCGGACACTCTCATCACCGATGGTCATGCACAAGCGCAAGATTGGGTGGTCGGGTAACTTTACGGACGCACAAGCAGCTCTTGCGGCTGCATTTGCTGATGCTGGCGAGATTTGGACTGGTGATGGTATTCGGTTTAACTGGAGTGATCGGTGGCTGCATATTCGTTCGTCCAACACCGAGCCAATCGTGCGGATGATTGCCGAAACACCAAGCGACGAGATCACAACTGCACTGCTCGATCGTGCCGAACAAATACTTGCGCACTATGCCGGCTGAGCAAAGTAAACGATGCCGTGTGTCTGTGCTCGCTTTCTCCGATGCAAACTGTGATGGACGCACGCTCAACATCTGCCGAACACTTGCTGTTGCTGCAGACGTGACGCTGTGGAATCTTGGACCGAATCAGCAGGGGTATTCATGGCGCTGGCAGACGCTCTGCATACGGTCCGCAAGTCGCATGCTGTGGCGCTGGCTTTGGTTCGTTGCTGTGCTCGTGCGCCATTGCTGGCGCGAACGTGCCGATGTGGTGTGGGCAGCCGATGTGTATTGTTTACTGCCGGCTGTTGTGTTAGGGCTTCGATGGAGGGCACACCTCGTCTATGACTCGCGTGAGATTTACAGCAGCCTTGGGACGCTCTCCGGTCGCAAGGGTGCGCAATGGCTACTGGCGCTCTATGAACGAGTGCTGGTGCGATGGGTTGACCGTGTTGTCGTCAGTGGTCAGCGTGATGCACACGTTATCGAGCAGCGACTGCCATTGCGCCAATCGCCAGTTGTTGTCCTCAATGTTCCGTTCTATGCTGAGCCACAGCGCAGTAATCGGCTTCGGCAGCAGTGCGGAATCGCTGAACATACCCCTATTCTGCTCTACCAGGGTGCGGTGCTCGGCGGACGCGGCTTACGTCGTGCCATCGAGGTTCTTGATTCTCTTTCGTCGGTGCATTTGTGTGTTCTCGGCGACGGCGAGGCATTACCAGAACTTGCGGCATATGCTCGCGAGCGTTCTGTAGCCGACCGTGTGCATCTACTGGGCACCGTACCGTACGCAGAGCTTCTCGACTGGACGGCATCGGCTGATATTGGCTGGTGTTGGATAGAGCCAATATCGCAGAGCTACGCGCTTGCTTTACCGAACAAACTTTTTGAGTACGCAATGGCTCGAATCCCGGTTATCGCCAGCGCATTGCCAGCAATCAGCGAGGTACTGACACAGTTTCCGTTCGGAATAAGCCTCCCCACCGATGCCAGCGCCACCGATATTGCCACAGCAATCGAGACAATACTGACCAATGCCAGCGATTATCAGCGTTGGGCTGATCGAGCTGCACGAGAGTTCTGCTACGAGCGTCAACAGCAGGTGATTCTGTCCATTCTACCGGAACGGTGCCGGCAATGAGCCATACAGTCGCCATCAAGAATATGGTCTGCCGCCGATGTATCATGGCCGTTGATGCTGTGCTGCGTTCAATGGGAATTGAGCCGATTTCGGTTACCCTGGGGCAGGCTGTGCTCCCTCATCCATTAGAGTCACAACAACGGGACGAACTCGCCCAGCGACTAAGCGAGTTAGGCTTTGAATTGCTCGACGATAAGCGTGCAGCGATTGTCAATCGAGTAAAGGTCGCCATCATCGAGCTTGTGCGCAGCGGTGAGGAAGAGCTGCTCGAACGCGTGGTGCTATCGGAGTTCCTGGAGCAAAAACTTGGGATTCACTACACGACGTTGTCGCGTTTATTCTCGCAGGTCGAGGGGAAAACAATCGAACGGTACACCATCGAGCAGAAAATTGAGTATGTCAAGGAACTCATCACCTACGACGAGCTGAGCTTGACGGAAATTAGCTATCGCCTTGGCTATAGCAGTGTCCATCACCTTTCGCGGCAATTCAAGCACGTTACAGGAATGACAGCCACTGAATTTCGTCACCTACACCAGAAGCAGCGCCGCAGTCTTGACCAAGTGTGATCGTGTATCCTGCTGCGGTAGCTATCGGTGGATGGCTGTTCGCCTTGTTGTAATTGTGATCGTTTCTGCGCAGTGGATTATGGCTCGGCGAGTGCTGGATTCTACGGGGAGTAAGAATATTTTTTTTACGATGTCGGGATTTTCGACGCAGGCGGTAGTTTTGTTTGTGCACGTCTTCTGGTGGAAATAAAATGCCGAAAGCACTATTGATTGCACTTGCTGCTGTCGCTGTATTGGTGACACTCCTTTTAGGGCGTGCTCTTTTTGATCGCATCCGCCGGCGGCGATTGATTGCACGCTTGAGCGCATCGGTTGCGCACCGACGGAACCAACCGTTTATCGCACAGTCGCTGGACGTACTCCCAGAACCGGTCCAACGGTATCTCCGCCGTGCTATTGGGCAGGCGCAATCTGCTGAATGGATCGAGCTGCGCGAGGAAGGATTCTTCCGATCCTTTGCCTACCCGACATGGGGCAAACTCACAGCGCGCGCGCTCTACACCGGCATTGTCCCCGGCATGGTATGGAATGCACGCATATGGTATTCGCCGTTGCGATGGTACACGATCGAATTGGTTTATGCTTCTGGAATCGGGCGCGGTAGCATGAGATTGTGGAATTTGGTGACCCTGTTCGACCCGGACGGTCCCGAAGCAAACGAAGCACTGCTGGTCCGTGTGTTGATGGAAACGGTGTGGTTCCCCACCTCACTCTTGCCGGGAGGATTACTTCGCTGGGAAGCGCTCGATCAACCGAATGCAGCTCGTGCAATATTGAGCGACTCTGGCATCACAATTCGTGCGGACTTTTATTTTACTGCCGATGGAGATGTCGAGCGCATTGTAACGCTGGATAAGTACCGCGATGCTGACACCGGTTTTGAGCGTGAGCAGTGCACGATGTACTGTTCCCAGTGGCAGCAATGCGGACCAGTGCGGATTCCGATGGAAGTTCGGCTGGAGTGGAATCTCGAACGCGAAAACTTCGAATACATGCGCCGGCGTGTCGTAGAGGTTCGCTATCGTTAAGCAATCACCCTATCAGTGCTGCGAACGACGATCAACTTAGAGCGTTTCGATCGAGAGCATATTTGTCCGTGACCGTGCCACCAGCGGGCGCCCGATGGTAAAAAGCACCGTTGCCCCTTTGCCAAAATACCCTTTCCCCAGCAGAAGCTTTTTGATGTGCTCGATCGTTTCATCGGTAGTGCTGATGTCATCGAGCTTCATTCCATAGACGCCCCAGTAAAGCCCGACACGGCGGAGCGTTGCCGGTACAGTGCTGACGGCTAAGATCACGCTGCGCGGTCGGCGTGATGCAACCAGCCGTGCTGTTTCTCCTGAATAGCTGAGAGTGGCAATGCAATCAATCTGACGGTTTTCTGCGATGAGTGCCGCTGCGGCGGCGATGGCGTCAGTATTTTCTGTGCTTGCCGATGGGATGCGCTGGTACGTTTCTGCCGGTCGCAAGCGACTAAAAAGCTCCCGTTCAGCTTCGGTGCAGATAGTGCGCATCATCGCGATTGCTTCGATAGGATATGCTCCCACGCTCGTTTCAGCGCTGAGCATGACGGCATCGGTTCCATCGAGAACCGCATTAGCAACATCGCTTGCTTCGGCACGTGTCGGGCGGGGATTGGTCACCATGGATTCGAGCATCTGCGTCGCCGTAATGACAGGTTTGCCGTAATAATTGCACCGTGCAATGATGCGCTTTTGCACCAGTGGAACATGGGCTGGTGGAATTTCAACGCCCAAATCTCCGCGCGCAACCATGATGGCATCGCTACTGTGGATAATCTCTTCCAGCGCCGATACGGCTTCGGGTTTTTCGATCTTAGCGATAATGCCAAGTTCTGCATCCCGTTGCCGGAGATAGCGCCGCACGTGCTCAATGTCGGTCCGCGAGCGAACAAACGAAACCGCAACGTAATCGGCGCCTTCAGCGATGGCAAATTCTAAGTCACGACGGTCTTTGGCGGTCAGAGCAGCGGCGGACACTGATACGTTCGGCAAGTTGATTCCTTTGCGCGAGCGGAGCAGACCACCATGGACAACAACGGCTTTGACGAACGGATCGCGAACCTCGGTCACGTGCACCGAGAGCAAACCATCATCGAAAAGCATTGTATCGCCTGGCTTGAGGTCTTTGGCGAGCGTGGGGTAATCAACCGGTATGGCGCCGTCGGGGAATTTGAGACGTTTGCGACGAACAACGGCAGGATCGGCAAAAATGATTTCCCTGCCCGGAATCAACGAAACACCGCTGCCGAGATCTCCGATGCGCAACTTCGGACCCTGCAGGTCAACGATGATTGGGATATGCACACCTGTTTTTTTCTCGGCGGCACGAATGGCTGCGATGTACTGACGATGCGTGCTCTGCGTACTATGGCTCATGTTCAGCCGAAATGCAGACGCCCCCGCACTGATTGCGGCAATGAGCTTATCCTCCGTACCGATCGCAGGACCAACGGTGCAGACAATCTTTGTCTTGAAGCCAAGATTCCGTGGGGTTTTCATCGAGAGGAATTCTCCGGTGGTGCAGCACTGGCGAAGTTACTATTCTGCTGGCAGCACTGGGTAAACCACGCATCGGTCTCGGCAAGTGCACGTTCGAGGGCAGGACTGATGGTTGTCGTCGGGTGTTCGGTGCCGAAGGTATGCCCCGCTGCAGGAATGACGCGAAGTTGCCACGATGCCTTCGCAAACTGCATAGCGAGTTCTTCTGCGCCAGCAATAGGAGCGACTATGTCGTGCTCGGCAGCGATGATGAGGTTGGGGACTGTGCATTCGGACAGGGCATGGCGAATTTGGTCGTTGTATTGATGCTCCTCGAGGTCGTCAAGATACCGGCGGCTCAGGTACAGCGGTACATTCGACTCTGGATGTGTTCCCACCGGAAGTGCGCCATGTTCACGCCAGAGCTTCAGCTGATGTTCGCCCCAGCGACCGAACGTGCGCGGTGGTGCCCAGAGCGCAAGGCAATCAAGTCGGCGATGCATCAACAGCAGCAGTAAGCTGCCACGCGAATGACCAAGTCCGGCAACCCAGCGAGCTTGCTTGCCGATAAGGTCGAGTGCACGCTCGAGTGCATGAACGTCGGCACTGATGGTCGCCTCTGAAAATCGTTCTGGCGAAAAACCATCGGGTCCGTATCCGCTCGAGGGAAGGGATAGCACATACGCAGCAGAACATCGCTCGGCAAAGTACTGCGCCACCAGCGGGAAAAATCCCCACCGATGCCAAGCACGAAAGCCGTGGACGATACAGACCGCGCGCTCTGCACTGCCATACTGTTCGATGCCAAGCCAG
>JBBIUD010000020.1:0-12462 GCA_037440485.1 Chlorobiota bacterium | reverse complement strand
CGGTACACAGGATGAGGTAGTCAACTTCCAAGTCAAAGTGCGCTTACATTCGCGGGATGACCGCCTGCGTCCGGGCATGACATGCGTTGCTGATATTCGCACAGCACGGCGGGATCGTGCTCTGGCGGTGCCCATTCAAGCTGTCACAATCCGCTACGATGACGACCGCTCCACCAATGACCAAGCGCAACGCCCGCGCATGCAGACTCCGTCGCAAATCGTGTTCGCTGTTGATGGCGACCGTGTCCGCAAACGCCCCGTCAAAACGGGTATCAGCGATCGTGGCTACATCGAGATCACCGATGGTCTCTCTGCCGGTGATGTGGTCGTCTCCGGTCCCTATAGCGCGATTACTCGCACGCTGAGCGATGGGATGCGTATTCGCATCAAGAAGTCGGCTGCCCGTTCAACGACTGCTGCACCTGCCCAATGAGCCAGCATCCGCTCATCCTGCTAGATGGAATCGTCAAGCACTATCGCATGGGAGAAGAAATCGTCGAAGCATTGCGTGGCGTTGATCTTGCTATCAATGCCAATGAATACGTTGCCATCATGGGTCCGTCGGGTTCGGGAAAATCAACGCTGATGAACATCATCGGCTGCCTGGATTGGCCAACGCGAGGGCGCTACATTCTCGATGGGGTGGATGTATCGCAGCTCGATGATGCAGAGCTGGCAGCAATCCGAAATCGGAAGATCGGGTTTGTTTTCCAGACGTTCAATTTGCTCCCGCGGGCGACAGCGCTCAAGAACGTCGAGCTGCCGCTCATCTATGCGGGTGTGCCACCGCAGCAACGCCGCCAGCGAGCAATAGCAGCGCTCGAAAGCGTCGGGCTGGGAGATCGGCTGCGTCATAAGCCACCGGAACTGTCGGGCGGTCAGCGGCAGCGCGTTGCGATTGCCCGTGCGTTGGTTACCGAACCATCGCTGATTCTTGCCGACGAGCCGACGGGGAATCTCGATTCAAAAACCGGCGAGGAAATCATGCAGCTATTCGAGCGTATTTGGCGGCAGGGCAATACCGTTGTACTGGTCACACACGAAGACGATATCGCACGCCATGCACGGCGAATTATTCGGATCCGCGATGGCAAAATCGAATCGGACATTGTGAACCCAACTCCGCATGTGGTCGAACCGCTGGCGCTAGAACGATGAGACGCTGGGCAAGCCAATACTGGGAGATCCTGCAGAGCGCCATCGAGTCGCTTCGCGCAAATCCCTTGCGCTCATTGCTAACTAGCATTGGCGTCATGATCGGTGTTGCCTTTGTGTCGCTGATGGGGTGGGCTTTGCGAAGTCTCGATGCAGCCTGGGAGTCAACGCTCTCGTCGCTTGGTTCGGATATGCTGTATGTGGACAAATGGAACTGGGCGGGTGGTGGAAATTGGCGCACGGTGATGAATCGGAAGAACATCACTATTGACCAAGCCGAAGAAATAGCGCGTCGCCTCCGTTCAGCGGAGATGGTGTACCTAAGCGCCGATGCTTGGGGACGCAGCATCGTTCATGCTGATCAGCGAGCCAGTGGTGTCGTCATCGAAGGAACGATGGCAAGCTTTGGCATGTTGCCGAGCACAAGTCTTGCCGAAGGACGATTTTTTTCCGAGATGGAAGAGCGCAACGCAACATCTGTTGCCATCATTGGCGATGGTATTCGCTCGACACTGTTCGGCAATCGCTCGCCGATCGGACAGGTCATTCGCATCGAGGGACGACCATTCCGCATCATTGGCGTCATGAGCAAGCGTGGTACGCTCTTTACCGATTTTCTCGATCGAATGGTGTACATTCCATTGCCGGCATTTTTTGCACTCTACGGGCGATACTCTCGGAGCATCACTATTGCAGCGAAAGCATATTCACCCTCGGAGCTGGACATCCTGCGAGATGAACTAACAGGTGTAACGCGCGCTGTGCGGCAACTGGCGCCCAATGCTGAGAATGATTTTTCGATCAACGAGGCACAGGTATTTCGCGACCAGGTGGCGAATATCCGCGCGGTGATCTGGGCTGTCGGGATCGGACTGACAGCGCTGTCGTTTTTGGTCGGCGTTATTGGCATTACGAACGTGATGTTTGTTGCCGTCGTTGAACGGACCAAGGAAATTGGCATCCGTCGTTCGGTTGGGGCGAAGCGGAGTTCGATTTTGGTGCAGTTTCTCGCCGAGGCAATGATGCTGTGTGTGGCTGGAGCTGTTGTTGGTGTGATTGCGTGTAGTCTGCTGGTTGCTGTGCTTGCTCTGGTGTTGCGCGAATCTGCCGAATTTTTGCTTCCGGTTCTGCCAGCAGAGATTGTCGTCGTTGCGGTGGTGATCTCGATTGCTGTTGGTATCATCGCAGGATTTGTGCCGGCACTGCGCGCGGCGCGACTTGATCCAGTCGAAGCATTACGCTACGAAGCATGAACATTAGCCAGTACATCGTCTCGGCATTCGATACATTCCGTGCACAGCCGGTGCGGACTGTTCTGACACTCATAAGCATTGCCATCGGGATTGTCGCTATTGTTGGTGCTGGCGGTGCAGCATCTGCTTTAGAGCAATCGCTCAACGACGAGCTAACGGCATCGGGAGCATACACGTTCGTTATCCAGCGACATCCGAGCATTATCACCAGCGGTGAGCAATGGCGCCGCTACATGCGCCGACGCCCCATTTCCTACACACAGGCGCTCGAGTATAAGCGCCGCATGAGCGGTACTGGCGCTGTCGTTGCGCTCTATAGCTTCACCAGCAACATGACCATTCGCGCCGCAGATAAGCACACCGACCCAGACGTTACGCTCATTGGTGGCGACGAAGAGTTTTTCCCGCTCCGAAATTATCAGCTTGCCAGTGGGCGTCCGCTGGTCGCTGAAGACATGTACCATGCTCGCATGGTCGCCGTCATCGGCAACGACGTTCGCCAAGAGTTATTCCCCGACGGTGCCGATCCGGTTGGCAAGGAAATCCAGATACGGAACCATCGCTTCACGGTTGTTGGAGTTCTGGCGCCCAAAGGAGGCATCTTCGGGCAGAGCCAGGACAATATGGTTATTGTGCCGATACCGGTTTTTGTCAGAACCTATGCCGAAGAGTGGCGCTACTCGCTGACGATTTTTGTTCGGGCTCAATCGCAAACACACCTGGAGAGCCTATTCGACGAAAGCATTGGCATTATGCGGAGCATTCGGAATGTTCGCCCTGCCGAAGAGAACGATTTTGAAATCGAACAGCTTGCTTCGATCGCCGCGCAGATGGGTTCGTTTTTACGGTTTGTGGGATTGTTCGGAGCGTTTTGCGGTGCCGTTGCCTTGATTGCGGCTGGCGTTGGTATCATGAACATCATGCTCATTAGCGTCAAAGAGCGAACTCGTGAAATCGGTGTCCGGAAAGCAATCGGTGCGACAGTTCGTTCGATTCTCTGGCAGTTTTTAGTTGAGGCGGTGGTTCTATGCCAGGTTGGAGCGCTTGGCGGTATTCTGCTGGGCAGTGGCTTGAGCATACTGCTCTCGAAGCTTGCAGGGATTTCGTTCGTGGTACCACTGGGATGGGCGCTTGGGAGTATGGCTGCGTGCACCGTCGTTGGCGTTAGTTTTGGAGCGTATCCGGCGTGGCGAGCGGCAAAACTCAGTCCGATCGAAGCGCTGCGGTACGAATAGTTCTCACCACTTGTCCACAAGCACGTGACCCCGTTTGCCCGGCGTATCATTGCGCGATTACATCCAGCGCGTTTCACCCGCGATGGAGGCTACCGAACAGCTATCGAAAAGTTGCTGGCACGCAGTATTGGTGGCTTCTGCATTTTCGATGGTACAGTCGAGGATGTTCGCGAAACGATCCAGGCACTCCGAGCAGCAGCGGACTATCCACTGCTCTTTGCTATTGACGCCGAGACTGGTCTTGGGATGCGTATTGAAGATGGCGTCGAGTTTCCGCATGCCTTTGCGCTGGGCTTGCAATCAACGGCGGTCACCGAACAAGTAGCGTCAGCAATAGCACAGAGCTTGTGCGGGCTTGGGATTGCCTGGAACTTTGCGCCTGTTGCAGACATTGCCAGCAATCGAAACAATCCCATTATCGGCATTCGGGCTTTCGGGAGTGATCCGCCGCGGGTTGTCGAGCACGTGCGAGCATGGATACGGGCACACCAGCGCGAAGGTATTGCTGCGTGCGCCAAGCATTTCCCCGGTCACGGCGATGTTGCCGCTGATTCGCACGTTGAATTACCTCTTATCGCTGCTTCGATGGATGTGCTGGCGCACCGCGAGCTTGTGCCGTTCTATGCTGCCATCAAAGAAGGTGTTGCCTCAGTGATGGTGGGGCATTTGTCGGTTCCAGCCATTGGCGTGCCAGCGGGAGAATTGGCATCGCTATCGCCCGCGGCAATTCGCCACATGCTACGCCAGCGCTTGGGATACGACGGCATCATCGTTACTGATGCGCTGGATATGGAGCCGGTCACGCAGCGGTACAGCGCAGGGGAGGCAGTGGTCGCCGCCTTCGGTGCAGGAGCTGATGTGGCGCTGGTACCAACCAATCCGCTCGAAGCAATCGAGGCTGTCGAGCGTGCTGTATCCAGCCTCTCGATGGATGAACACCGCCAAGCAGTCGCGAAACTAGAGCGCATTGCTGACATCAGCCTTCAGCACCACCAGGTGAGTATCTCGCAGTCGCATCTTGCACAGCTTGCCCTAAACGTTGCTGGTGGTGCGCTTCGTCTGACTGGTGATCGAACCGTGTTGCCGCTGACCCAGTACGCCCACGTTGCTGCCGTTGCCATTATCGCCGACGATGAGCCGCTCGATGCTCCAACCGAATTTTTCCGCTACCTTGCACAGCTTTATCCTGGTAATCTCGATGTTGCCTTCATCACACCGTCCATTGAACCCGACGATGCCGTTGCACACGTGGCGGGAACAGCCGATGCCGAGTGTGTCGTCGTTGCGGTGTTTCAGCGTCCACGGGCGTATGCACAGCGCCTCCAGCGCTCCGAGGTGCTCGAGCGTACACTGGAACAGCTTTCGACGGATAAACGCCGTGTACTTTTGATTGCCGGAACACCAGAGGTTGAGCTGTCCTATCGCGCCGATGCAGTGATCTGGACGTTTTCAGATCGCAGCCCTTCGTGTGCGGCTGCCGCGTTGCTGCTGACACAGGGAATCCATCGCGATGAGTTCTAACGCCAGCGCATGATCAGATTTTTTTTCGGATGACCGTCACATCGGGGCATTTTTTTGACTTTAGCATAATGAGAGCGCGCACAAAAATTTCGTCTGGCAAGGAAGTCGTTCTGCGTGCGCTTATTGCTCGGATGCTTTGGGAGGAGACCAGCCGGGGCGCTTCCAACTGATAAGCTCGATGTCGGCGCTGCCAAGGTAGAGCTTCATTTTCGCTTTGATGGGGATGCGCGCATCATCGTCGCTGAACCAGCCTTGGAATGCACCGGTGACGCCATAGACGCCGGTCCAATTCGCTTGACCATCGAAGTACACGGTTCGAATGGGATAGTCAACTGCCTCGATTGAAACAGGTTCGATACGACCGGTGAAGTTGATTTTTGTCCAGGCTGTGTCCTCGCGGACGATGGTAGGTATCCAGGCGGTACGTTTGCTATAGAGAAGCTGGCGTGCAGCGTAGAGAATTGTCAGCCCGTCGGTGTACTTGCGTTGAACAGTGAAAACCCGCTCGTCGGTTTTTTGGCGGTCTTTCCAGGTTGCCGTTGTAATGCGGCGCTGGTCGTAGTCGAAGATGTACTTGGTGTATTCGCCATCGAGTTTGTTTTGTGCGACAAACTGGAGCGATGCCAGTGCAGTTGTCTCCATCCAGGATTCATAGACTACATGCAACGCAAGAAACGGAATGCCCTCGCGGGAATCAATGTAGGCGGTGCATTTGAAGGCGGGCTTACCGAGTGCTTCGTGGCGACCTTCGTTGACAAGATGAATCGTGCCGAGTTGGATGCCTAAGTACGAAACGCTGTAGGTCAGCTCTTCGCCAGGCACAAGAACCTGAGCACGCGTGCCGATAGCAAGCACAAGCAAAAACAAGCAGAGACTGCGGACCATACGAATGGGTGGTGGTGACAGGGACAACGACAGTACGTAAATGCTCAATTCAAGCGAGCAATACGCGCGGCTTCGGGCAGAAGCTCGATTGCTTTTTTGAGCTGGCGGTCGAGCGGCATGTACACCAGCGATGAGCCATTGCTCCCGAAAAGCCCATAGGCAACGCGTGCTTTAAGCTCGGTGCGAATAAATTCCTCATCCTGGCGATATTGCTCCTGGTTCCATTCAATGCCTTTCTTGGCTGCCAGTGCTTGCAAACCAGCAATCATATCCTCGCCGACGGTGAATTCCAGTGCGAAGCGATAGATGTCCTCGCCGAAGCGCTGATGGAGTGCAGCGCTATGGGTTTTGAGGTATTCATTGGTGACGTACTCAAAGAATACACCTTTGCTGCGGAGCTGACGGCTGAGCATATTGATGGTATCGCTTTTGACGAAGTAGTCGGGCGTGATACCACCACCGCCGTACACCTTCCGCCCGCTCAGTGTTTTGAATACCGGGCGGGTAGTATCGAGCTTTTCTGTTTCGTGGGTGATGTTGTTTTCATCGTCGAGTTCAATGCGACCTTCGCCGCGGTAGTACTTGTCCTTGTCCTTGTAGGGGCGCTGTATGAGCCGGCCCGACGGTGTGTAGTAGCGTGCAATGGTGAGCCGCAGTCCCGATCCATCACCCAACTCATACTGGCGTTGGACCAAGCCTTTCCCAAACGACGTTTCGCCGACGACCAAACCGCGGTCGAGGTCCTGGAGAGCGCCCGAGACAATCTCGCTTGCCGAAGCCGAACCACCATTGATGAGAACGACAACGGGTGTTTTCTCCAGCGAACCACCGCTGGTCGAGGGATAGACCTCCTCGAATTCAGGACGGCGAGCTTTGGTGTACACGATCTTGTAGCCGGCTGGAATGAACTCATCGGCAATCAAGCGGGCTTGATCCATGTAGCCGCCCGGGTTATTGCGCAGGTCGAGGATTAGCCGCTTCATTCCCTGCTGGCGGAGCTTGGCGATGCCGTCCATAAACTCGCGGTAGGTCGTTGCCGCAAAACGGTTCAGCGAGATGTACCCGATGTCCGTACCGGGAACCATGTACGTTGCCGAGACACTGTAGAGCGGAATTTTGTCGCGCGTGATAACAAAATCGAGCAGCTTTGGCTCGCCTTCCCGTTTGATGCTCACGGTGACGATTGTTCCTTTGGGACCACGCAGTTTTTTCGGGACGTCCTCGCGCGAAAGCCCGATGGCATTTTCACCGTCAATTTTGACGATCTTATCGCCCGGCAAAATTCCCAACTTTTCAGACGGTCCGCCGGCAATGGGGGAAACGATCGTAATGGTGTCGTTGATGATGTCGAACTCAACACCGATGCCCTCGAAGCTACCACGAAAATCTTCTTCGACGCGCTTCATTTCCTTCGGTGGGATATAGACCGAGTGCGGGTCCAGCTCGGCGAGCATCCCTTTGATGGCTGCCTCGGTGAGCTTTTGTGTGTCCACTTCTTCAACGTAGTTTTTCGCAGCCATGTTCAGAATTGTGCTGAACTTTTCGACCTGGTCGTAGATGCTATCACCGGAGACCAAGCGCGGTGCTACAATGCTGCCGATGGCAACACCGAGGACGACTGCACTACTAATGTAAAGCAAAAGGTGCCGTTTCATGCGCGACATAAAGCAACGGTAAACACGTTATCAAAACACCGACGAGTTCGGATGGAACCGAACTCGGCACTGCAAGACGGAAAGAAGGCGGGCTCGATTGCATTAGCGGCGGCGACGCACGGTGATGGCATAACGCACTGGCTTTGCCGATGCATTCGTTTCAATCTCCAGTTCAACAATCCCGACCGTGTCTTGCCAGGCACGGGTGTTGACTCGAAGAGCAATTTGACCAACTTCGAGCGGATACACCGGGTTTTTGAGTACCGTGGCGGCGGCACATTTACACGAAGGAATGACCCGTCGAATTTCCAGGGGTTCGCCGCCATGGTTGAGAACGTTGAGCGTGCCACTGGCAAATCCGGTCGTATCGGCGTGCAAAACCAACCGCGGCGGCTGAAGCCGAAGTTCCGGCGGCGCTGTTTGCGCGATGAGTGCATTGAGCACTGCAAACAGGAGCACAGCGTTCATGGTTGCTCATCAAAGCGGAGGTCCTACACGCACGGCACAAAACTACAACAGAGACCGTCGGCATGAACCGTTCGGCATCCGAGCTGTGTTATTTTCGCCAGCGAATGTTCCATGATTGCTTTCGCGATCATCCGCGAAAGGAGGTGATAGTGCCTTCGGCTCACGCGGCTTTACACCGATAGTCAACGGGTACCATGCACATCCATCCCCGCCGATCAGCAGTGGGCGTGTGTTGGTGCTCAACCAGAGTTTCGAGCCAATTTCGATTTGCAGCGTCAAGAAAGCACTAACGCTGCTGTTTCTGGAGAAAGCCGAATTAGTAGAATCGCGCAGTGGAATTGTAGTGCGATCGGTTCGGGCGGTCTATCCCTTCCCCAGTGTCATTCGTCTACAAGCATACATCCGAATCCCCTACAAAAAAATCGAACTGTCGCGTCGCAATATTCTGCGGCGAGATGGATTTGCCTGCCAGTACTGTGGCACACGCTCGGTACCACTGACGATTGACCACGTCATTCCTCGATCGCGCGGGGGCACTGATTCTTGGGAAAATTTGGTGACCGCCTGCATCCCGTGTAACAATCGCAAGGGTAATCGCACTCCAGAGGAAGCCGGTATGCGGCTGCGATCAGTGCCACGTAAGCCGAACCACATTATTTTCCTCCGAAACTTCATGGGATCGGTTGAAGTGGAATGGCGACCCTACTTGTTTGCCGATTGACGTGCAGGGTCGAGTTCGTCGAGCCGAACCAGAGCACCGCCTCGGCGAAGTGATTCAACAATTGCAAAGGTCGCCAGCGTCACTGCCCGCGATTGCACGTAGGGAATCGGCATCGGCTTACCGTGTGCGACAGCGTCGAGCGTTGCTGCTAATTCTTCTTTGTGCCCCTTTGTGCCATCAAAACGAAGTCGCTTTCGTTTGCCCGACCGCGCCAGCAGAACATGCTGAAAATTGTTCAGAACAGCGCTCGATTCCTCGCAGAAGACTTCGCACCATTCCTTCTCAATCGCGCGATCGCCATTGCTCCAGTAGTGCAATGTTCCCAGCGAGCCATCGGCAAAGCGTACCAGAGTCGAGACTGTGTCGTGTGGTATGCCTGGTGCAGTTGGGGGCAATGCCATTGCACTCACCTCGACCGGGAGCGAGCCAGTCAGATATACCATTGCATCGAGCGCATGGCATGCTTCGCCGATAATACGTCCGCCATGCTGCGGATCTTGAATCCAGCTTGTTGGAGGAATCGCGCCGGCGTTGAATCGGTAGCTGATGGTCAGTGGAGCAACGCGGTGCGCAAAGTGTGCAGCAATAGCACGGAGCGCCGGGCTAAATCGCCGATTGAAGCCAACCATCACACGTTCTCCATGCTCGGCAACCCGGCGGTCAATCTCGGCAAGCTCCTCAGGGCGGATGCAGAGCGGCTTTTCGACAAAGATTGCTTTCCCCGCATCGAGGGCAGCGCAAACGTACTGTGCATGAGAATCGTGACGACTTGCACAGATGACCAACTCGACATCAGCATCAGCAATAACGCCGAGTCCATCGGTCATACTACGGCGGAATCCAAAATGCCGGGCAATGCTGTGCGCCGATAGGGGCGAGCGTGTTGCCACTGATTCGAACCGCACATCCAAACGACGCAGGATAGGCAAAAGCGTACTCTGGGCAAAACTGCCCGCTCCGATAATGCCGATGCCGACAGCGCCACTTCTGGTGCGTGACTGCTGCTGGTGATAGTCGGCTGCACGCGACGGTACGCTCTGGTCCTCGCAGTAGCAGAGCAGCACACCAATGACTCGTTCCGCGTTTGGTGTGGCAATGAGTTGATAGGCGCGGGTTGCCTGTTCAATCGGGAAGCGGTGCGTGGTCAAATGCTCGATGCTGATCGTGTTCCGAGCGAGAGCATCGAGAAATGCTTCCATATTCCGCTGCTCGGTCCATCGTACGTATGCAGGCGGATAGTCAATCCCGTATTCCTCGTACAGCCGATCGTAACGCCCTGGACCATAGCTGCACGCGATCCGAAGGTCAAGCTCTTTTTCGTAAAACGGTGAGCGGGGAACGTGCATTCCCGTTGCACCGACAACAACGATGCTGCCTTTTTTGCGCGCGGCTGCGATGGCAAGCTCCAATGGTTGGTTCGATGGAGTTGATGCCGTGATGATAACCGAATCAACTCCCAGTCCATTGGTCAGGGATAGCAGTGCCGGTAGGCTGCTGCGCTCGCTGGGGAGAACGTGGTCGCATCCACTCCTGCGCGCCACGTCGAATAATTCCGGGCGCACATCCATTCCGACAACGCGGCAGCCACTGGCACGAAGCAGCGCGCATGTCAACTGCCCGATCAGACCCAAGCCGATGACCAGTACAGTTTCGCCTAACCGCGGTGCTGCTTGGCGCACACCCTGCAGTGCTATGGCACCGACCGTTGTGTAGGCTGCGTCGTCGAAGCTGACAGTATCGGGAATGCGTGCAGCTAAATGTTTCGGCACAGCGATGAATTCAGCATGATGGGCGTACTGCGCACCGGCGCACGCAACGCGATCGCCGACGCTGAATTCCGGGCAGCCAGATTCAACGACAATGCCAGCAGCGCTGTACCCAAGCGGTCTGTATGCATCCAACCGCGCACTGATTGCTGCAATCGTTGCACGCAGCCCGTTGCGGCGAAGCATGTCGAAAACCGCACGCACCTGCTCTGGATGCTTGCGCGCACGCTCCAGGAGCGATTGCTGACCTGATTGAATGCTGGCTCGTTCTGTACCAACACTCAACAGCGACCGGACAACGCGCACCAGTATCATTCCGTCTCCACAGCTCGGCAGGGGAACATGTTCAATCGAAATCTCGCCGGTGCGGAGGTGCTGGGCAATTTGCTGCATCATGGCGACAAAATTAGGTGAACCGTGTGGGGCATTTTTCTCGGCTGCGACGATCAGGCGCTATTCGATGCGAACAAAAACTCCACGATTGGCAATTCGGCCGTAGAGCGTGCCGTTGCTCTGCCATTGACCGATTGACTCTGTAACCGTTACAGCGCTGGCAGGTATTTTGAGTGCAGCAAGTGCTGCCTCGGCGCGGCGTCGTGCAAGCAAGCGGTTGTAGCTTTGGCTTCCCAGTGAATCGGTGCTGCCGATGAGCGTCACACGTTTGCCGTCGGCAAGAGCACGCACAACCACGTGAGCAACAGCGCTATCCATGTCGGCGATTGTTGCTGCATCAAAGTTACACCGAGCCAGCATCAACAGCCCATTTTGGTCGCTTTGCCAAAGCGTGTCTTGCACGCGGAGCACGGGCACGATAATACCCTGTAGGCGCTGTTCGGTTGATTCCTGGCGCTGGTCGCGTGCAGTGACCGCAACAGTGTAATGCGTGCTGTTGCCGTGCAGAAGTGCTGCCGGGGAGAGCTGCAAACTTTCCTCCGCACTTGGGCGAAGCTCGAACTGCTGCCGTGCACCGTCTTGCTCAAGCAGACACTGCAGTTCAACCTTCCCAACAGCCGATGAAACGTGTGCACGCAGCACCAGCGTCACCGATGGTTCGCTCGTTATCAGTGTGGTCGCTGTTTCTTCGACGAGCGGTTCGGGGGCAACTATCCATACCGATCGCAATTCGTCGGCGATAGCAGTCGTTGGGGTGTTTGGTGGCGTTGGCGGTGATTGGGGGATGGTGGAAATGTGTGCGCCTTCGCTCTCCAGTACTCGGCGAACCGACTCGAAACGTGCACGCTTGATGGAATCGGATTCATCCGGTGCGCTGCTGGGTGCGATGCCAAGCACCAGATGCCGCTGCTGTGCAATGCGGGCGATGCGACGGAGATGGTTGCGTGCGACCGAGTCAAGAGCAGCGCTGCCAGCCGCAAAGAATACAACTGGCATCAGCATCGAGCGGCGGAGTATGCGGCGTGTGCGTAGCTCGACGGTGGCAGTATCCTCGCGCTGGCGTTGGATACCCAGAAGATGAGCATCCACTCGCAGCGCAAGCGGTGGCTGTAGTGGTGGCTCTGATGGCAGTTTCTGTGGTAACGGTGCTTTCGCGGGCGTAGCAAAGGAGCCGACCAGGGTCACACCAGCAAGAAGACGGTGCACTCGCCATGGAACGTCAGCAACCGGAGTCAGTGCAAAATGACCACGAAGCTCAGGTCGCAGTGTCCAGAGCGAATCAATCGCCAGGCTATAGCTTATTCCTGCCTGGAGAGCTGCTCCAATAGTCGCGTGCGTTGGGATTGCACCCGAGGACTGATTCCGTACCGTTGTTCCTGTCTCAAAAGTTGCACCGCTGGAGGGGTTGAT